>JAJTEK010000084.1 GCA_021299695.1 Pirellula sp.
GGCCAAGCTGAAATCGCCGAACTAGCCCACAACGCTTGGCTCAAAACCATCGAAGATGGCGTTCACACCTACGATATCTTCAAAGAAGGCATCTCCAAAGAAAAAGTTGGGACCAAAGAATTCGCCAAAGCTGTCGTCGCTCGACTCGGCAAAAAACCCGAAATCCTACGGGCTGTCAACTATAGCAACGCTCCGAAACGCCCCCTGACAACCCGCCCACCCTACGTCCGATCCTCGGAAAAACGCGAACTCGTCGGTGCCGACGTCTTTGTCGCCTGGACCGATACCATCGACGCTCTTGCCGCCAAACTCCAACCCCTGGCCGCCGACGGCATGGTCCTTGAAATGATCTCCAACCGAGGAATGAAAGTCTGGCCAGATGGATTCAAAGAAACCTTCACCGTCGATGTCAACCGCTGCCGATTCGCAATCCCCGAAGGCTCCGGGAAATCGACCAACCACGACGCGATCCTGGCTCTCCTGAGCCGAATCACCAAAGCAGGAATCGAATTCGTGAAACTCGAAGGCCTCTACAACTTCGACGGTAAGCCTGGCTTCTCCCGAGGCCAAGGTCAGTAGCCCTCCCGAGCATGCTCCCGATCCGCGTTCGAAAGGACCTCCAACAGCTCGGTCTGGATCTTCAAAGCCAATCTTTGATCCCCCAGACCGGACTTTCGGGCGCGGCAGTCTACCGAGTCGGGAACTATGCAATCAAATCCCACTCCCTGGCAAGCTTCGATCGTCTTGCCAATCTCCACCGACAGCAACAACGCTGGGCCCAAAGCGTCCAAGGTTGGATACCCCGCGTCTGGTCCTGGCCAAGCCTGATCGACTCGCAGACTCCAACCGTTCTCATCGCTGAACCCGAATCGACGACCCTCCCCAACTCCCACCCACTCTACTCCTGCTGGGAGTGCATCGACTGGATGCCAGGCATCGGCCTAGATACCATCCAACAGGTCACCCCAAGGCATCAATCCGCCGTCGCCTACGCCCTGGGCACGCTCCACGCGATTGGCAATCTCCACACTCCGACCCATCCGCCGAGAAACACCTCAAATGGCTCCCAACACAAATCGAACGACGAACGCTTGACCCAACGGTACCGACTCCTGCAAGAACTCCTGCAATCGAACTTCCAACAACAGCATCGCGATCTGGACCGACTAAGAACGCAACCAATCCCCCTGGAACTCCTTGCTAAGATCCAAACCGCCTTGCACTCTGCAAAACGGATCGCCCATGATTCCCATCGCGCGATCCACAAACTCGCATCCCAAAGCCCTCGAACGCATTGGATGCACGGAGATGCGTGGAGAGGCAATTGGCTCTTCGTAGACCAAAGCGTAAGCGGCTTGATCGACTTTAGCCAAGCCGATCTTCGCTGGCCAGGTTTCGATTTGGCCCGCGCGCTCGGATCGATGATTCAAGGCCCGATGCGACTCTGGATGGAGCCCTGGGAATCCTATTGCCAAGCCCTTGCAGATCGCCGATCGCGACCCGCCTTTGAACTCGAGGAAGCCTACGACATGCACCGTGTTTCGAGCGTTCTGACCCTGGCGCGTTACCTCGGAGAGCACCACCTGTTCGTGTCCCCAAACGGCCCTTCGATCAACCGCCTGAGAGAAGTTTGTCAGCAACTTATCGATGGAACCGACGGCTACTGACCCTTGTGTTCGTGCATCGCATCGGATTTCGTCGTACTCGTACTCAGCGAAGCGGTACTCGCTACTGCTTGCTGAGCGTCTCGTCGAGATTGAGGATCACCCGGGCAGCAAGCGTCCAAGCCGCTGCATCCTGGGGATTGGCCCCCTGAGGCAATTCCTTGAGCTTGCCCGGATCACCCGTGAGAATCTCACGCGGATTGAGCCAACCTTCGGCCAGACGCTTTCGCTGCTGCTCGAGGAACTTCAGAAGCTCCGCTTTCTCCAATTCGGTCGCACTGCGCGACGTGGCCAACTGGTAAGCTCTCTCGATGCGCTCTGCATCGGATCCTGCGGATTCTCGCAAGATCCGCATCGCAAAGCCCCCGGCGGCCTCGACAAAGATCGGCTCGTTGAGACTGGTCAATGCCGCTAGTGGTGTGTTGGATCGAATCCGTCGGGCACATGCCGCATCGGCGTTGGGTGCATCGAACGCACTGAGTACCGGGTCGGGCATCGACCGCTTGCGAAACATATAGATCGCTCGGCGGTAACGCTCAGGCCCCTCGGCCGCTTTCCAATAGCCAGGATAAGTATAATTGTAATCGAGCACATTTATCGCACCGGAATCGCGGACCACGCGTCAGCCACCGGTTCTTCGGGTCGACCTCAAGCATCATCTTCGTCGCATGCGAACTGCGCTGGTAAGTGTCGCTCAGTACAATCGTCCGCACCAACTTCTTGAGACTCCAATTCGCGTCCATGAACTCGACGGCCAACGTATCGAGCACCCCTTGATACTCAGGAACCGATGCGCGGGTGCCAAAGTCCTCGGACGTCTCGACTAAGCCTTGGCCAAATATCTCCTGCCATACGCGATTGACCGCCACACGGGCTGTCAGTGGATTGGACCGATCGACCATCCATCGGGCCAATCGCAAACGGGCCGGCTCGGCCGTCTGAATCGGCGGATGCAAACTGGCCAAGAACCGAGGCTCGATCGCCACATCGGGCTGGTCCCAATTGCCTCGCTGTAGCTTGTACGTCGTCCGCGATTTACGCGGCTCTCGCTCGGTCATGTGCAGCACGCTGGTCTTGGCGACAGGAAATCGCTTCCATTCGTTGTCGATCGCCATAAGCTGTTCCTTGGCCTCCTGGCGCGTTGACATCCATGCTTGGAATGCGATCGAAGAACGCTCCGATGTCTCAGGCGATTCGATCAGCTCAAGCACCGCATCGTGGTCGATCCCTGGTGCCGTCGGAGCCGGTGTGTCCGTGACGCTGATGCGGCACGAACCGACCATGTCACCCTGACGCCACGCAATCTTCAACTTGTGAGCCTGGACATTCTCAAGCGGTTTTTCAAGCTGCAGGACAGCCACCGAAGATCGATTGCGACGCCCTAACCCACGATCCGATTTCCAAACCGTTTCATCCTTGCCGTCGATGAGAAACGAAACGGGACCTGATGCATTCTTGCCATCGGCAGACTTCTCCTCGGGATTGCTAAAGTCGCAACTCGCAGCCGAAAACTTTTGCTTCTCCCAATCCTTGCTATCGGGCTTCTGCACAAACAACTCCACCTCTCGCAGGTCCCACATGCCGACCCCGTTACGGCCTGGACCTCGGAATGGCAACTCGCCGTGCTTGAGCACCTCGAACTGGATGCCCGTGATCGTCGATAAACCCGCCGGCGCGATCATAAACACGTCGTTGCTGGTGTGGCCGACCATCAAGATCGAATCGTCAGATTCCTGGACCGGATGGTTCAAGCCGCTGATCGTCTCGAGAAGCTCAGCCCGCAAGGCCTGCCATTTCGGACGCGCTCCGAGGACCTGATTTCGCCAAGACTGAAAGCTCGCCTGCCAATCGGTATTCGATTCGCGAACCTTTTGTTCCGAAGCGGCGATGCTCGAACGGATCTGGCCAATGAGTGTCTGCTGCTCAGGAGTGTAAACCCACGAGCGGGATTCGTAGGTGTTGTTCAAGAACGCGAAGATCCCAAAGTACTCGTCGTGCGTGATCGGATCGAATTTGTGGGTATGGCATTGCGCGCACTGAAGCGACATGCCCAATACCCCCTTGCCGATGCAGTCGATCCGATCGAACATTTCTACCATGCGGAACTGCTCGGGAACAATCGCCCCCTCCTCGTTGATCATGCTGTTGCGAAGGAAACCCGTCGCGATGATCTGCTCCTGAGTCGGCTGCTCGAATAAATCACCCGCAAGCTGCTCAATGACGAAACGATCATAAGGCATATCCGTTCGGATCGCATCGAGCACCCAATCTCGCCATGCCCATTGCTCGCGCTGCAAATCCTTTTCGTAACCATTGGTGTCCGAATAACGCGCCACATCGAGCCACGAACGCGCCCACTTTTCCGCAAATCGATCGTCGGCCAAAAGCTTCTCTACCGTCGCTTCGATCCCCTCTTTGTGAAACTCCGCAAGCTGCTCAGGTGTCGGTGGGACTCCTACCAAGTCCAGATAGACGCGGCGACACAACTCCCATGCCTTGGCTTGGCCTGTGCTCGGCCATCCCTTGGTGTGCAACGTATCGGTCACTAGCCAATCGATCGTATGCCGGACCTTGCGACCATGAATAGGCTTGGACAAGTCCACTTCGGTCCGGACCGGCGGAATAAATGCCCAGTGCTTGTCATACTGGGCACCTTGATCGATCCATCGCTGAAGCAATTCAACCTGCTCGGGACTCAATGGCTTGTTCAAACTCGGTGGAGGCATGACCTCATCGGGATCCTTCGAGAGGATTCGGCGAACCAAGTGGCTCTCGGATGCCTTCCCCGGAACAATCGCTCCTTGGGCCGATTCCCCGCCAGCTAAAGCCGACTCCCGAAGATCCAACCGCAAACCACCCTCCCGAGTCGACTCGTCAACACCATGGCACTGCGCGCAATGCTCCGATAGGATCGGCTGAATCTGCCTGCGGAAATCAACTCCCTCGGCACCCTGAGCGCCCTGAAAACACTGGGCAACAGGGCAAATCGCCGAAGGAGCAACCGCAAGCAAGATGGCCAAGCCCGTGAGGGCTAAAGTCACCCTACGGACTCCTAGGGGTTTGGCAAACATGATCGAGCTCATAGAAAATCAAGTGGGTTCGGTGGGAAGGAGGGCGCGGACAAGCAAATCGCTTGGGCACTCCATTATCCATGAAAATCGCTCACGGAAAAGCGAAATGCCCCAGGATTAGGAAACGGTCGAATCGGTAACGGAAGCCCTAAAATCGTATCGGCTAACATCGCCCCGTAGTGCTTGCGATACCCAAGGTAACTCGAGGTGAGTCGCGCGTTGACCTCCAAGGCGACCCAAGGCCCCTCGGGTACCATCAGAAAATCGATCCCAATCCAACCGGCTCCCGACCCAGGCATAGCGCGGAGTAACCCACGTACGAACCGCTTGAGCTCCTGCGGGTCCACCTCCACCGGTCCATTTCCTCCGACATAACTTCCGACTGAGCTTCCGATGGAACTACCCAGGGTGCTCCCCTCCGTCGATTCGGTTAAATCACCCGAAGCGCTCTCGATCATGCTCCCGGTTCCAAAAAGCTGTTCCGTCGGACCGATCACCTCAGGCATCATTTCACAATCCGCTTCAAGAGGTCCACACCTTCGAAACGAGACCCCTGGAGTTAAATCCCAAGCTCCGGTCAGAGCCAGACTCACCGATCGACCAAGGATCCAGGGTTGAACAATCCACTCGCTCAGATCCAAAAGCGTGCCCAGTTTACTGATCAACCGCTCGCCATCGGCGAATCGCTCCATGTCGGTCCCACCGGCCCCTCGACGCCGTTTGAGAACCCATCCGTCGGCCTGCACATTTCTGAGTTCACCGCCAAGAACTCCCCCCGATCGAAGTCGATCTGAAATCGTGAGCCAATCGCGGGCCAACCAAGTCGGTGCAGTGATTTGTTCGCCAGAGATCCAGCATTGGTGCGTTTCCCATTTGTCCGAAGCGAGACGCAAAAAACTCGCCTCCGGAGCCCTTACCGTGCAACCCTTTTTGCGCATGGACTCGATTAGCTCAGGCAAAAGTCCGTCGAGCTCTGGGGCGATGACGATCGATGTATCGCAGGAGCTTGCGATACGCGCCCACTGCGTTGCAATCGCTTCGATGTCAGGAACCGAATCCGGACGCACCGTCTGTACACCATGGACTTCGAGTCGATCCAACCGAGCAGACTTCAAGCGGCAGGACTTCCAAGCGGCTTGAATCGAGGGCTCTAAAGCGACCAATACTCGATGGCCGCAGGCTGCAAGGTCGCTCGAGAGCGCAAGGAGCATAGCGGCCCCCTCGTCCAACAGCGGCGCAAAAGGCCCTGCAGGACCATCGTCTCGATAAAGGCCGCTCGAGCAGAGAAACTCAAATACTGCAACTCGCAAGAAACAACCGCCCCAGGGATTCCAAAATAGGTTCCGTAAAAACCCGTCAGCAAAACCACTCAGTATTCGTCGCGGCGCAAATCGAGATTCTGCACCGCATGGTTCTGCGCAAACCACACTCGCCACTGCTCGACATTGTAGCCAAAATTCTCCCCGGTCAGTCCCGACAAGGTCGAGAGGACGTCCTTGTGCTGGACAAGCTGCTTTTGGGCCGGCGTGGCTCCCCCACCGAGTCCGATTCCCCCATTGCCCGAAGCCGCATTGAGCCCACCCGGGTTGCCAGCCGGTCGAACCACTTGGGTCGATAGCAAATGATTGATCAGGATGCTGATGTAGCGTTTGTCGACAAACGGAGCCATGCAACGCGCGGCCCGGTCACGTGTCGAAGGATTACCAAGCTTCGATGCAAAACCGCTCAGAGCCGCCTCCCTTGTCCATTCGTCGCCACCACTGAGAATCTCTAAAATCCTATCGACCAAAGCGGTGTTGGGTTCCTCCATGGCGATGGATACCAAAGCCGGAGTCGCCGCACGCAACGGGATCTGCTTGATGAGCTTCCAACCCAATTGCCTCTCAACAGCATCGCCCTCGCGAATCAACTTGACAATCCGCCCAATGAGCAGAGGATTGTTTACCCCTTCGAGATAGACTTCAGCCTCCCCCTTCAAACGGGGTACACCGTTGAAGTACGCTTTGAGCTTGCCATCGAACTCCCGCTCAAGATCCCGTTTGAGAAGTTTGCTTTTTTCCTCGAAGTCCAAAAGCGCTTTCTCTTGCCAAGTGTACCAGCGACCCTTGTCTCCCTTGATCTTCCCTCGGCGGTACATCACCACCTCGTCGCGGAGCCACTTGCCAGTCGACTCGTCAGGAAAAAATCGAAGCGCTACCCAAGTCGCCCGGTCGGACGGATCGAGCTCGACGATCCGCTCGCGATGGGCGTTGGCGATGTTGTTCATCTGCTCATTGGAAGTCTTCTCGACGATCGCCCGATGCTCTTGAAGCGAATCGCCTACCTGCAAGACATCCTGCGCGTATTTCTTATCCCGTTCCAGCGAGATACGTATCTTGGCGAACTTTCGCTCGACTTCGATCAGCGTCCCATCCTCGGCCTGGATCTGAACCATCAGGCCCGACTGTGGGTTAAGCACCTTGCCATAGATCACGCCGCCATCTTTAAGCTCGACGATGTCGGCCAGCAACGGCGCACTCCCCAACCCAAAAAGTATCGGCGCGACAAGTTTCAGGCCCATGCACTGTAGACCCATGCACCGGAGACCCAAATCACCGATCCAAAGGCGTATGGCCGTCGATCGAATCGTCTTCCGCTGGGATATCGAACGTCTCATCGCAAAATCCATCGCAATAGATCCATCGCAATAAATGAAGCCAACCCAAATCGAATTCTACGTGGATTTATCGTCCCGATCCAAGGGTCGAATCCGAGAGAATCGACAATTACGGTTATAATCTCCCGGCTGCCTCGCTGTGTGACTTTTTCTCCAACCCCTGCGACAAAACCATGCGAAAGTCCTTTTTGCTTGCGAATCTGCTCCTTTCGTGCATCCCGATGAACCTCGCACTGGCCGAGGATTGGCCCGGCTGGATGGGCCCGAATCGGGATAACCAATGGAACCCAAAAACCGCCCCTAACTCCTTTCCCGCCGAGGGACTCAAACCCCTTTGGAGCACGGACCTAGCCGGCGGATACTCAGGCCCGGCGGTCGTCGCAGATCGAGTCTACGTGACCGACATGGTCACCCAAGCCGACGCCAAGGTCGATAACTTCGGACGCAAGGCCTTCGACGCTACCGAACGTGTCCACTGCATCGACGACGCGACCGGCAAAATCCTTTGGACCCACGAATATCCTGTCACCTATGCAATCTCCTACCCAGCCGGGCCCCGATGCACCCCAATCGTCGATGGCGATAAACTCTACACCCTGGGAGCCGAGGGGGATTTACTATGCCTCCAAGCGGCCACCGGCAAAGTGATTTGGTCCAAAAATCTAAAACAAGTCTACAAGACCCAGTCGCCCCTCTGGGGCTACGCAGCACACCCACTGATCGATGGCGATAACCTCATCACCCTCGCAGGGGGCGAAGGCTCCCAAACCGTCGCCCTGAACAAATCCACCGGCCAAGAAGTTTGGAGGTTCGGAACAGCCTCCGAAACCGGTTACTCCCCTCCGACAATCATCCAAGCCGGTGGGGTGCGACAACTGATCCTAGCCAACCCACAAGCCGTCAACTCGGTCAATCCCGAGAACGGCAAACCCTACTGGTCAATCCCCTACCTGGCCGATAACGGTTCGATCATCATGAGCCCCGTGCGAGCCGGAAAGTACTTGTTCATCGGCGGATATTCGAACCGAAATCTGCTGCTCGAATTAGGTGACTCTCAACCGACGGCCACCGAAGTCTGGCGAAATCAAGCCAAAAAGGGAATGTCGCCAGTCAACGTTCAACCCATGGTCATCGACCAAGTGGTTTATGGTTGCGACCAAAGCGGCGAACTCATGGCCTTTGATATCGCCTCGGGCGACCGACTCTGGGAAACAAGCAAACCGATCAGCCCTCGGCCACTGGGAAGCGGCACGGCATTCATGGTCAAAAACGCCGACCGCTTTTTCTTGTTCAACGAATCCGGAGAACTGCTCATCGCCAAGATCACCAAGAGCGGCTACGAGGAAATCGCAAGAACGAAAATCATCGAGCCGACGAACAACGCCTTTGGTCGCGAAGTCGTTTGGTGCGCGCCGGCGTTTGCAAACGGCTCGATCTACGTCCGCAACGACCAGAAACTCATCAAAGTACCGCTGAAGTAAACCCCATCCGCCAGATCAGTCGGATCATTTGCAAATAGGATTTGAATCATGGAATCCCCAGTAAACCAGCACCCAACTTCCCGACGGGCCTTTGGCAAAAACTCCCTCGGGCTCGCTGCCCTCGCTGGCCTTGGTGTCGGCAGTGCAAGCTTGCCGGCCGTGGCCTCCAACCGCGAAGTCACCCCTGCGGATGAAAAGCCTGCGGATGCCAAAACCGGCAGACTCAATCAATCGCTATGCAAATGGTGTTACGACAAAAACCTTACTCTCGATGAACTATGCCAAAACGCCAAGCAGATGGGGCTAAGCGGGATCGATCTGCTCGGTCCTAAAGACTTCGATACCCTCAAAAAGTACGGATTGGTTTGTACCATGGTCACCTCGCATAAGCTCACCGATGGGCTGTGCGAGCCAAAGTACTGGGATGAAGCATTTGAATCGCTCGAAAAATCGATCGAAGCAGCATCGCTGGCTGGTTTCCGAAACGTGATCTGCTTCTCCGGAAACGCTCGCGGGATCGACCGCAAAACCGGAATGAAGAACTGCGCCGAGGCGCTGCGCAAGATCGCTCCTGTGGCCGAGAAAAAAAATGTCATCCTCAACATGGAACTTCTCAATAGCCGTGTCGATCACCCCGACTACATGTGCGATCTGTCCGCCTGGGGCATCGAACTGTGCAAACAGGTCGCGAGCGACCATTTCAAATTGCTCTACGACATCTACCACATGCAGATCATGGAAGGAGATATCATTCGCTCGATCCAAAACAACCACCAGTATTTCGGCCATTACCACACCGGTGGCAATCCAGGCCGCCACGAGATCGACGAGTCCCAAGAAATCTACTACCCACCGATCGCCAAGGCCATCGCCGATACCGGATTCAACGGCTACATCGCGCACGAATTTCTTCCTACCCGAGATGCGATGACCAGCTTGTCCCAAGCCGTCAAACTATGCACCGTCTAAACCTTTGCATTCGTTTCCTCAAAAGACCGGATCTTGTTGTTTCGTTCCCGATACGGCGATTCTATGAAGCTGCCTAAAGCCCATTTCGTTTCCGACTTGCACCTGTTCTCCCGCCGTAGTTCCGGCCCGAAAGTCCAACGTGCAATCGAATCGGCTGTCGCCCAGTCCAGTACCTTCGTCCTCGGCGGTGATATCTTCGACTTTCGTTGGAGCGCCCTGGACTCCCACGAAAAAACCGTCGAACAAAGCATCCGCTGGCTACAAGGCCTCATCTCGGTCAACCCCGATTGCCACTTCCACTACATCCTCGGAAACCACGACGCACTGCCTGCCTTCACCGAACAACTCGAGCAACTGGCTCTGGCCAACCCACAACTCCGATGGCATAAACATTACTTGCGAGTCAACCGCACCGTTTTTCTCCACGGAGATATCATCGATGCGAGAATACCTTACCAAGCCGATTTTCACGAACTGCTCGATGCAAGGCGAATTGCGCACGAACATCGACCACGTCCCCACCCCATGAGACATTCCCTTTACGATGTCGTCGTCAAAACTCGCATCCATCGTCTCGTCGCCCACTTGGCAAACTCGAACCAAAAAGTCCTAGACCAAGTCTCCGGGTACCTCAAGTGGGTTGGCCAAACCCCCGAAAGCGGCGCCGAACAAGTTTTCTTCGGCCATACCCACCGGCCCGTCGACGCGGTCGATTTCCAACGCCAAGTCTTCCACAACCCCGGTGCGGCGATCCACGGGATCCCATTTAGAATTCTACCCCTGGAAATCTAACCCGCTGACCGCAGGCTGACGATCAACGATTAACGCCGATCGGAATGACTTCGATTTCACGCTGAACCAATGCACTCCCAGGTCGAAGACGACCTGGTGGAGGCATACAAGCTCGATCTGCAGTATAATGCAATCTGTGCAATCATCCGTGCAATTCGCAGCTAACCGATGCCAAGCAATCGGTTCCCTAGCATCCTTCCCTTAGTCCAAGTTCGGAGGCTCGTTTCCATGTGCACCCTAGTGCGGTTCTGCGTTGCGTGCGCGTTATGGATTGCGACTTCGTTTACCTTATTGGCCCAAATCGCCAGCGACTCGCGTGTGGAGATCTTCGATCTCCAACGATTGTCCAAGCCCCCAGTTGCTTCGCCTGCTCTCGACATTCCAGCGGAAGGTGTCCGAGCGATTTTCTTCGAGGGAGTCCCCTATCGCGGGAAGCCGACGAAGGTCTTCGCCTACTACGGACTTCCAAGTCGTGATTCACAAGCGCAACGGGCCGAAAAGGTTCCGGGAGTTGTTTTGATCCACGGAGGAGGTGGCACCGCGTTCGCAAATTGGGTCAAACTATGGAACGACCGCGGATACGCAGCCATCGCCATGGATGTCTGCGGTTGTGTCCCGGTGGGAACCTATGGCAACTGGCAGCGGCATCCCGAGGGTGGCCCACCGGGTTGGGATGCGAGTTTTGCACAAATCGATGAACCGGTCGAAGACCAATGGCAAACCCATGCAGTCTCAGCGGTACTGCTTGCGCATTCCCTGTTGCGATCGCTACCCGAAGTCGACGCCGATCGTATCGGAGTGACTGGGATTTCTTGGGGAGGTTATTTGACCTGCCTTGTCGCTGGGGTCGATGATCGATTTCGGTGCGCTGTTCCCGTTTATGGATGCGGCTTTCTCGGAAACAACTCGGTCTGGTTGCCAATCCTCGAATCGATCGGAAAGCCGCGCGCCGAGAAGTGGCTCAATCGTTGGGATCCATCGGTTTACCTTCCCAAAACCAAGATCCCGATGCTTTGGGTCAACGGCACGAATGATTTCGCCTATCCCATGGATTCATGGCAACGATCGGCGCGGCTCCACAATCCATCGACGCTCAGTCTAAGAATTCGCATGCCGCATGGACATGGCGTGGCTGGTGAGAACCCCGAGGAGATTCATGTCTTTATGAATTCGATCCTTACCGGTGGTGCAGCTTTTCCTGCATTCGAAGACATCCAACTCGATGAACGCAACGCATCAGCACGCTATCGAAGCGAAGTGAAAATCGCGAAAGCCGAGTTGTGCTTCACCAAGGATTTGGGGAAATGGCAGGACCGCAACTGGGAATCTCTGCCTGCCAAAATCCAAGACGACAAAGTTTCTGCGGAAATACCCGCGGATGCCACGGTCTGGTACTTCAACTTGTTCGACGATCGGGACTGCGTTGTGAGTACCGAGCACATGGAGCGGGTGCCTGCTGCCGATCGATAACAATCCGGTCGAACGCTTGATGAAGCGGATTGCGGTAGGGCGCAAGAATTGGTTGTTCATCGGGAACCTACCCCCTTTTTCTTAACCACAGAACACAACGAACACACGGAAACAGATCCTCGCTCTTTTATGTCTTACTTCCGTGTGTTCCGTGTATTCCGTGGTTCTATGGCCTTCGGGTGTGCCGTGTGTTCCCTGGCCTTCGTGTAGATCCGCTTGGATGCGCGCGATGCTATGGGAATGTCCCATAGGGAAAGTCCGGATCGCCCGGTTGGGATGTATTTCTACGACTCACTAGGCTCGGTGTATTTAAGGAGTTTTTCGGAAAAACCCACTTCTCGACACAACCTTTTGTCGCAAGCGGGACCTGGTCACAGTACTCGCTAACTCCTGGACATGCCTCGACAAGATAATCATTTTGACGCTCCAAAACCTTCGATACAACTACGTCCCAGTGAACAGGGTGACATCTGATGGTATATCCCAAACTCTCCACAAATTGCTTCCGTTGATCCAACAGTGAGGGGTCTATCAAGACTGGGCAAGCTTCATACAGTTCAGGATAGTTATCAAAAATCTTGACCTCGACTCCAACCTTGTCCATAGCTGAAATGACTTGAGGTGGAAACCTGAAGAGATCCTCACTGTCAAACAAGTACAAAGGAGTATCCGCCTCTAGAAGCTTAGGCTCCAGCTCGGGGTTTTCGCCGATATCGATCAATTCCATCCCAAATTCATTTTCGTTGCTATCCTGCTGCGTTTTGATCGGAACTACGACCTGCTCCTCCTGTACCACTATCGTCGGATCGGATGTGACTTGCGTTTCCTGGCGAGAGCATCCAACAAAAGCGAAAGGAATTAATAGAAAAGAGGCAATGCCCATTTTCGCTCGGGCTTTCGGACTCGAATTGCGTTTTTGGAACATCGAAGATCCCCTCCGTTATCATTACTCACGATTCGAAGAACCTTTTTTCCATCGACTGGCTAGACTCCGTAATACGATACTTGGAAAAATCACCGTCTGCTTTCGCACTCTAGAGTTCAAAGGAGTGACCGTCAAGAAAATCCCCAAATGATTTCACCAACGAAAGTCAAACGCGGGGACGAACCCGGAGTATTTCGGGGTGATCCTCTTGTTGATCGGTGCTCATGAGCATGCAGCCGTGATGATCAGTTCGGCTCGATATCCTGGCGCTGCGAGTTGCGTATGAATGCATGCGCGACTCGGCGCATGGCCGCTTGGGATCCACGCATCCCATAGCTCGTTGAACACCGTGAGGTCTTCAGGAAATGGAAGGTAGATCAAAACCTGCAAGAGTGCCCTGCGCGAACTCTTGGCCAAGGCGAGTCGCTCGTCGACCTGACGAAAGAGTTGCTCGAATTGAGCCCGTGCATCGAGTTGCGGATCCTCTGGGACTTCAACAAAGTAAGCGATCCCACGATGCATGACGAGGTCGGACCAGCGGGGGGTCGTACCGTGACGGATGATATCGGCCATTTCATTCACACCGAATCGACCGTCCAATACCCAAGCCACCGGCAGTCGGATCGCTCAAAAGAACCCAACTGCGCTTTGCTCTTGCCACCGCACCGCTCGGCCGCTTGGGCAACCAACACCAAACCATCGCACAAGCGCGATGCTCGAAGCGCCGTCGGCGAATCGGTCGATCCGAGCTCGATCAAGACCAAACCATGATCGCCTCGAATCTTGGTCAAACCAGCTACATCACGCAGCACTTGACCTGAACATTCGCTCGGGTCTTTTCCACTCTCACCGAGCCACTCCCAGTAGACTTCCTGCAAACCGCGCTCGGCGGATTTCGTAGCAGCCGTCCTGTCGGTACCGCGAACCACGCACGCGCCAGAATGACTCTGTCCCATCCATCCCAACGCAAGTTGACCCACGAGGTCCAGCCCACGGAAAACCTCAAGTCCACTTCGTCGGCTCGCCAAAAAACCGACCCCAATGCACACACCCCGGCGCTTGGGCAACAATCGAACAAATGAATCGATGGGTACGATGCAATCCATATTCAGTTCCATCCGTGTTCAGTTTCATCCCTGCTGAGTTCAACCCAGCTTCAAGGTCGCCCAAGTCGGATCGCGACAGTCCGAGCCTCATCGGATCGCAAACGGATTGATCCACCCGTGCTCCTCGACCATGACGATCATGTCGCGGTCATCCCCGTCGACCGATTCGCCAACGATCTGGCCCGGACCCGTCCGAGGATAGCTCGGTCCACTCGCGACAGGCTTCGGTAGCTGCTTAGCCGTCGACTCGGCTCGCACAAACGCATGATGGCTCGGATCGAGATGTACAGCCGAAAGCCTCAGCTCCTTGATCCATTGCTGAAAGGATTCGTCCAACCCGCCGCTTGAAACCGGAGACACGACGGCTCGTCCTGCAACGCTTCCTGCATTGCTTCCCGCATTGCTTCGGACACCTGGGTCCTGCTCGACGGGGTCCTCAAGGAACGCTCGGAATAGACTGACCGCATCGGTTTCCAATGGCTCTTCGTCCAAGGCCCCAAACTCGACCGAAGGCTCACTCTCACTGGACTCCGAAACTACCGCTTCCACCAAAGACTCCTCTTGGGACTCCTCTTGGGACCCCTCTTGGGACCCCTCGTGCGGAGTCAACCAAGGACTAGGCAACTGATGAAGCTGTGTCCAAACCGCACCGATGCGACTCGCAGGGATCGGCTTTTGAGCCTCAACCCCCGATTGCAGGATGGCCTGGTCGGCAAGCTGATCGATGAGCCTCGGTATCCCATCGCTAGCACGGTAGATCGCCTCAAGCGCATCGGGTTGAAAAACAGTAGCTACATTGCCACCGGCCAACTCGATCTTTCGCTGGACATACCCAAGCGTCTCGGAATGACTCAAGGGAGCCAAGTAATGACGGGCCACGATCCGCTGATGGAGCGACTCCATGTGAGGATGAGCAAGCGTGTCCTCAAGCTTGAGCGTTCCTGCCAAAATCAAGTGAACGCACGGCTTGCCCTCGCAGAGCGTGTTGGTCAAAATCCTAAGTTCATCGAGCAGCTTCATCGACAACGTCTGCGCCTCGTCGACCAATAACAACAACCCACCGCCCGCCTTGCCCGTTCCCCTCAAATGCTCCTGAAGCTCAATACGCAAATCCCCTTCGCTCATCTCGCGATGGGGCAGTCCCAATTGATACAAGATCGATTGCAACAGCGCTCTGCGTGTGCACAACGGTGAACTCGCTAGAAAAACCACCTGCATTCGGTCACCGAGAACTTGGGCGATCCTCATCGCACACATGGTCTTTCCAAGCCCCGATCCGGCGATGATCAACGATGGACCCTCTCCACGCACCACGCATCGAACCGAATGCTCAACGGCCAATTCACTTCCGGCGATCGGAACGTACGAATCCAAGCACGGCGAGACACTAAAAGGCCGCCTCGCGAATCCAAAGAACGCTTCCACCATTCGAATCACCCACCGTTTTGCTAGCGTTGCAACGCAGCTTGCCCGACCGAGACCTCGACGAAACGAGCCCTTGCCGAACCGAGCCCCTACGTACAATCTGGATCTGATCGGCCTGGAAGAATCGATTCCATCAGTCGAATCGGTACGATCGCTCCAGTTTGACAGCCTTGGGCTATAGAATTCCGTCGCGCAAACTGACGCGCTGGTGGGTCTGGGTACTGAGCTTCGCTTTTTCCAAGATCCGGATCGCCTCGTTGGTCTCCTGCAAATCGCTGACCAACGAAACCTTTGAAGAAACGGCGCGATGGAACTGAATCAGCATTTGCTGGCCGATCGGCAACTCCGTATCGAGCGTCTCTTGATGCCGTCCTGCATCGTCAAACCAAACGAGCGTCGAAGGCAGATCGATGAATACAAGCCCTTTTTCGCAGCAAACTTGAACCGCCGCAGGGGGACGAAACGCTATGGCCTCAGCCCACACCGAAGGGATATACGCACCACAACTGATCTGTGCCAAGATCGCGTTGGGATCGGTCTCGGGTTCGCCGAACCCGAGACTCAAAATTTGGTAGTCGGCGTTGGTCGGGCTGGGCCGACTCAAATGCCGAATCGCTTGGATCCAATCAGGCTCCTCATCGACGATGTACGTGCACCAATCGATCAGTTCGAGAAGCTCGCGATTGGTCTGTTTCTCGAGTGAAATCGAGTTTGCCGGATCGGGCGGTTCGCTCGGCAAGCGTCGGTGGCAAAACAGCAATCGTGGACGTCCGAGTCTCGTTGCGATGAGCTCCTTGAAACGCAAGGTCGCGGGCGCATACCGCCGAGAAAATCCGCTCATGAACGGAATTCCAGAACTAGAAATCGCTTCCTGCAAACCCGATGAACTCATCCCTTGGATGTCGACCTCGGAACCACAGAAAATCCCCTTCTGGGCTTCGCAAGCTACCCATAGGGGTTGAAGTTGATACCAGTCATCCTCGAGCATCAGGATCGCTTCGACCGATGGGTTAGAAACCAGACTCCGAAAACTGTCATAACCTACGGAATCCAATTCCCGTGCTGCCGCAGCAGCCAATGCCGACACGCTGTGGTAAACTCCGACGACCCCGAAACGATCTCGGAGCGAACGCAGCGCAGGTAAATACCGATGTTGCCAATCCGAACCTAGCCCTATGACGGCTATTCGAAGCTTCTGCATATTCCCCTGCTTGGAATCAACCCGGAACCGATTTTCAACGTTCCAACACCCATCGCACGTCGGATACCCTCGCTTGGTGGACGCCTGGAGAGCACCGGAAATCATTGTATCGATCTTCCAGGGCGGATGTTATCAATCGGAGCGGACTGAAGAAATTCCGGTGTACGGAGCTGCTGCCGATCCATCGCGGGACACTCGACCGTCTGAAACCAACGGCCGGTTTGCAATGCGAGAAAGAAAGAACTTACTCGAAGTTCGAAACAGCGTTCAAAATCATGTGCTGCAAGGAGTCAGCCCGGCAAAGGATAACTCGAGCAGAACCGTGTTTAACGCTTGCGACGCTTGACCTTAGCGCTTCCCTGACGGACTTTGTAACGTGGATTGCTCTTGCAAATCACGTAAATTCGACCGCGACGACGTACGACTTGGCAATCGGCGTGTCGGTACTTTAGGGCACCGATGGATGAAACGACTTTCATGGTAATTCTCTCGAAACTCTTGGGTTGCCAAGGAATCCGACCGCCGGGGTCCAATCCTGGGAATGCGTAATATATCGACCAGCCGAATCCTGGCAACATCAAAAACGCTGGTTTTTTCGCGTTTAGCTGCAATTGCCCAGTCTGCCCGGCCCCGTCAGCTTCCCGCCGAATGGCGTTGCATTAAAAGCGGAACGGCGCAAGCCGTCCGGTGAAAAACATTGCGGTGAAAAACATTGCGATATCGAGGACATTCTATCACTCACCGGAGTGCTTGCGCACTTCCGCTTCCACGAATTCAACGCCATTCTGCTCCACGCCAGCGGGCCAAAACTTGCCACTAGAGCAACAGCCGATAGCTATAATCGAATTTTCGAATACTCCGATCGATGCCCAAGGCTTCGCGGTCGAACCCAATCAAAGATCCCTACCCATGCAAATAGCCCCCCTGCTAATCGTCTCGTTGCTGGCCCTGCTTTGCCCTACCGCTGCGATCGCCCAAGCCCTCGAACTCTCGGGCATTCAAACTACTCCACACCAATTCTCCTCGGAACTTCGGTGGCGCAAAGCGCCCGATCCGAGCCTCTCGGCCCGTACCGAACTGTATTTCCGAAACACATCCGAGCAAACGATCGCCATCGAGGGCCCCTTGCTATTCGATTCGGCTACACCGAGCCAACTCGTCTCTGCGAACGCCTGGGCCTGGCGCGACCCATCCTGGGAAAATGGATTCGAACTCCCCGCCGGCGCGCTGAGGGTCCTGCGATTCAACGGCCAAACCTCCGAATGGGGGACCGGATCGAACCACTCGCTCGACTACAAAACCATCGCGGCAGACCAAACGACCAAAAACGCTCAGATCCTTTTCGATATCCAAACCCCTAGGACATGGATCGAGTCGATCGGGTTTCTTAGCACCGACGAATCGCTCCGCCCAACAAGCGTCCTGGTAACCCTTCGAAATGACCTAGAGAAAAACCTCGAACTCAAATCCTGCCGCCTGTGGTTTCCAAAAGACAACGAATCCCACCCGACGCTCTTTCCGTTCCTCGAAAAAAACGATGTCCAAACGTGGAACGCCGATCGAAACATCCCAGCCAATGAACTCATCGGACTGACCATCGAGACCCCACCCCTAGCGGTGACCTACATGGCCCTGGAAATCGTTCTTGCCAGTGCCTCTGAGTCCAAACCGATTCGGCTTTGGGCCAGCATGAAGGTCCGTCCAAACACGTTCGATATCAGCGGAGGATGGACAGCAAACCAAGTCAAAAACCGCATGAGCATGACCAACGAAGAGTACCTCAAGACCTTGGCTCTGCTTCACGTCAACACCGGACAGATCGAGGAAGTGGCAGGTTTCACCGACAACCCCGAACTCTATGCCAAGTACCCGATGAAACGTTTCAATCGCCTTGGAGATCGTCAACGCTACGACTCCGATGCGATGCTCCCGAGTATCCATGCCGTCGAATTTCTAGGCGAACCGCAGTACGGCGGGGGACGACCAGTCCCGGCACAAGAAGTCTTCGATAAACTCGCTCCGTATGCGCCCTGGCGGCTCCCGACAAGCGTCACGCTCAGCGAAGAACGGACCTGGAGATACTACGCCGGACTGTCCGATTACCCGCACTACGATGCCTACCGCGTCATCGCACCTGCAGCCGATGCCTGGACCAAATACGACCGGTGGAACGGCGAGTCGATCCGATGGGGCGCTCCCTTGGAAACCATCGGATCCATGACCCGAAGCCTCCGCGAACAAAGCCGACCGGTCAGCATCGCCTACTGGTCCCAAGGTGCCCACGACGGATGGGGCGGGATCCTGAGCCCACGACGTGGGTCCCCTACCCCCCAAGAACTCCGCGCCCAAGCTTGGCAGGGCCTGGGCAACGGGATCATGTCCCTCTATTGGTTCAACCTAAGCATGAAGTCCCTCGCGAAATTCCCCGATCTGCTCGATCCGATCCGCCGAGTAGGTCGCGAAATCGATTTGCTCCGACCGATCCTCCAATCAGGTACCGCCTACCGCTACGAAAGAATCCTCCAAGATGGCAAACCCTCTTGGGACCTCTCGTCGATCGCCTCCGAAGACTCCACACTGCTTGTCGCCAACGATCTTGAGTATTCGATCGACCCTAAAACTCGAACCTTTCAATTTGCAACCCGACCCGCAAACTTCCGGTTCAAGCTGCCGACCTGGCTCCATAACGATAGCTCCAAGAGCCGACTCGACTGCTTTGAAATCGACGCCGATGGACCAAGACCTATCAAGTACCGCATCGAGGATCAAAGCGTCGTCATCGATGCCCCCACCGAGGTCCGCGTCGCTGGCCTCTACGTCGTCACTCGCGACCAATCCCTCCGCCAACGCTTGGCCGAAAAAACC
>JAJTEK010000085.1 GCA_021299695.1 Pirellula sp.
GGTGATAGATAGGATTGGGGGGTTGGTTCGTGTTCCCGAGCTTCTGAAAGATGGTCAGCCGCACCATATCCAATACTACGCCGAACAGGTTGCCAAGCATTCGCAGTTGCGACGATTAAAGGCCGTGATAGCTTCGATTGCCAGGGAACTAGAACAACCAGACGCAGATCCACAGGCTATCGCCGAGCATTCGCAAAACGCCATTTTGGAAGCCTCAGCAATTCGCCTACAGGATATGCGAAGCGCTGGGGAAATTTGCTTGGAGGAATTCGAACGGTTGGAGATGCTTCGGACCAGTGGAGCTTCTGGAGTTCTTTCGACTGGGATTCCTTGTATCGACACCGCCCTAAGTGGAGGTTTGCCGGTTGGAGTTACGATTCTTGCAGCAAGGACAAGTATCGGTAAATCAGCCTTAGCCGTTCAAATTGGATGCAAGGTTGCCGAACGTGGTGAACCAGTAGTTTTCGTATCCTTGGAAATGAGCGAATCGCAAAACGCCCAACGATTACTTTCGATGTATACGGGAATTCCCACAAGCCGGATTCAGTCGGTAACCTATTCGGAGGAGGAATCCAGCCGACTCTATAAGGCTAGCGCGGATATTCGAAATCATCCCCTGCAAATCTGGCAAGCCTCAGGCGCAAACGTCTTGCGAATCGAATCGATGCTTCGAACAGCAAAGGCAAAACTCGGTGCTAGACTTGCGATAATCGATTATCTTGGATTGGTCGACGGAGATCGAAAAATTAAACTTTACGAACGGACTACAGATAACAGTCGAGCATTTTCAATCATGGCCAAACGTCTAGACTTGCCTATCCTGCTATTGTGTCAGTTAAGCCGGGGGGCCGAAGGCGAGATTCCAGGGATTCACCATCTACGCGATTCGGGAGCTATCGAACAAGATGCGGAAGCTATTTGCTTGTTGCATCGAGAACGCGAGGATATGAAATTACAAGACGCCTCTCTATTCGTGGAGAAGAATCGCCAAGGCCGATTATTAGCTGCAAATCTAAAGTTTGAAAACGGTTGGTTTTCTGATCCGAACGAGGCCTTCGCCAACGATTTCGCGTTTCGCGGGGGGGGGGCATGATGAACAATCCGCCCGTTGTACTGCACCCATTGCTAGTCGATGAACACCAAGCAGCAGCGATGCTTGGAATCTCACCAAGAACCTTTTGGGACTACCGCCACAGCGGAGAGATTCCCACAGTTCGGATTGGTCGATCGGTACGGTTTTCGGTTGATGATCTACGAAAGTTTATCGACTCAAAACGGGTTGACAGTCTTTCGGCGATCCGACCGGGGGAATAAGATTCAAACGGGGGGCTAGGCTAGCTACCGAAACGCCGTTCTTACTCCATCGAACGGAACGCCCCCAGTTTTTCTATTTTGATGGAGTGTGAGCCGATGGAGAATTGACACATGGCAAGCATAGCAAAGAGTTCAGGCGGTTCGGTTCGAGTGTTCTTTTATGACAAGGCTGGACGCCGAAAGGCTATCCACTTGGGCCGAGTCTCAGACGATACCGCAGAGGGTATCTGTCGAAAGATCGAGCGATTCCTAAACGCACAGATTCTAGGTGAGGAACCGACTCGGAACGATTCGGAGTGGTTGGGTAGTTCTGGACTTCGAAAGAAGTTCGTTGCCGTTGGATTGGTAGAGCCATTGCCAGCGGATACCAAGGCAGAGATTCCGACTCTTGAGGCATTCATTAGGAGCTACATCGAGCGCCGAGCTTCCAAGGTCAAACCAGCGAGCGTTACAGTCTGGACCCAGGTCGAGCAAAACCTAAAGGACTTGATGCCAAAGGGAATCCGACTGGACGAAATAACGGTAGGACATGCCAAGGATTTTCACGAGGCACTAAAGGCTAAAGGGATGCAAAAATCGACGATCTCGAAACGCATCGGTTTCTGTCGGCAATTCGTCAACGATGCCGTTGACAGGGAGTTGATAACAAAAAACCCGTTTGTATCGGTCAAGGCACCTAGGCCAAAAATGAAATCCAATACGTTTGTGACCCGCAGCACTATCGAGCGCATCATGGACCGAATGTTCATTCCAGAGCCTAAGGTGGAACACCACGAAGAACGGGGGATTCGTGAATGTCCTATCTTCCCAGAGGTAATGCGCGAGCTACTCGACGCAAAAGAGCTAAACGACGCAAAGGACAATCCAAGCGAGTTCGTTGTGGACGCCGACGCCTACAGAGCCGCAGCAAACACCCCCTCAGGCTGGAAGAATGCAAACCTGAGAACCCAGTTCTTGAAACTACTAGCGAAGGCTGACATCGAGCCATGGCCTAGACTGTTCCACTCGATGCGCGCCAGTCGGCAAACGGAGCTAACCGAAAGTTTCCCTTCTCACGTTGTTTGCAGTTGGCTAGGCAATTCGGAGGAAGTGGCAAAAGACCACTACCTACTTTTGACGGATGAGCATTTCAAAAAAGCCTCTGAGCTTGTGATAAATCCGACGCAGCAAGGCCAAAAACCGTGTGATAAATCCGACGCCGCAGGGGGGACGCAGGGAGCACGCAAAGAGCGAGTTCCCCAAGGAAAACGCAGGAAAAAAGGCGGTTTTCGTCAGTTATTGCTAGTGCTGGAAGCGGAGGACAAGGGATTCGAACCCTCAACCGGTTTCCCGGCGCCTGATTTCGAATCAGGTTCCTAACCATTCGGCTATCCTCCGAGCTTATCGCTTGGATAGTGCATAAAATAACCTCCGGCCTGCTGGCTGTAAAGCGTCCCTTGAACGCTTCCCTAGCAGGGAAACGACTTCCTAGGAACCCGCCGGGCCCACTGGACGGGTTCACCACGGACAACGCTCCCCCCTCCGTGCCCTTGGTCCCTCTGTGTTTCAAAAAGGATCCCAATCATGCATCTGAACGCATGGATCCCCGCCGATATCGCACATTGAGGCCTCCGCGGAACCCGGATCGGGAAAATCTAGTCTAAGACCTCGCGGACCACCCGACCCGAGACATCCGTCAATCGATAATCCCGGCCCGCATGACGATAGGTCAGTCGCTCATGATCCAACCCCACACAATGCAACATCGTCGCATGCAGATCGTGGGTATGGACCCCACCCTCTGCCGGCTCAATTCCGTACTCATCGCTCTTGCCATGGACAAGACCACCTCGCACCCCTCCACCGGCCATCCACGATGAAAACACCAAATTGTGATGCTCCCGACCCGCATGATCCGCCGTCTGATGGAACGGCGTTCGCCCAAACTCGGTCGTCCAGACGACCAACGTCCGCTCAAGCATCCCTCGGGCCTTGAGGTCGCTGAGCAACCCGCATATCGGCTGGTCGATCATCTTGGCCAACCGCTCATGGTCCTGCATGTTCCCATGCGAATCCCAATTCTCGGCGCTGTTTGAACCTGTATCGATCAACTCAATAAACCTCACCCCGCGCTCGGCCAATCGCCGCGCAACCAAACACTGCCACCCGAATCCCTTGGTCTGTCCTGCTTCCAACCCGTACATCTTGAGTGTCGACTCTGTCTCGGTCGATAAATCAAATGCCTCGGGAGCTTGTTGCTGCATTCCAAAAGCGGTCTGGAAACTCCGCATCCGCGCCTCCAACATCGGATCCAATGGACTCGATTCGACGCTCCTCGTATTGAACTTGCCGAGCAATTCCAACTCCAACGACTGCTGAGCCGCACTGCTAACCCTCGGCTTGAGATGCTCCAAAGGCTCATCACCTGGAATCACATGCGTCCCTTGATGGCACCCAGGGAGAAAATCGCTGCCCCAAGTCTGCGCCCCCGCGTAAGGTGCTTGCGGGGCCAAGACCACAAAAGATGGCAAATTCTCGTTGACTGTCCCTAGCCCATAACTGACCCAAGCACCATGGCTAGGCCTCGCAAACTGCGCCGATCCAGTATGCGCCGCTAATGTCCCTTTGTCATGACCATCGCTCTCGCAATGCATCGCATTGAACACGCACATGTCATCTACCCGTGTCGCTAACTTGGGAAACAAGGCGCTGACCCATATCCCACTGCTACCATGCTGCTCGAAACCCCATCGGGGCTTGATCAAGTACCGATCGAATGCCCCTGGTTTGTTTAGCCAACGCGATGCAGTCACCTTCTTGCCATGGTCCTGATACAACTTGGGCTTGTAATCCCAAGTGTCGACATGCGAGACCCCCCCGGTCGAGTAAATGAAAATAATCCGATCGGCACTGGCTGCATGATGCCCAGGCTTGGCCGATAAAGGATCGTCCGGGCCGGCCCCAATTCCCCTCAACCCATCGCTCTGGGCTAGCATGCTGGCCAAAGCAATCTGACCCACGCCTCGCCCACTTGCCCTCATCCACTGACGCCGGCTTATGATCGTTGATTCGTTGCGTTTCATTGGTAATACCACCGGATTAATCGATGTACAAAAAGGAATTGCTGGTCATCAGAACCCTGCATAACGCACCCCAGGCCTTGAGCTCTCCGTCGCTCGACTCGCGCTGGGCATAGGCCTCCAAAAACTCCAAACACTGCGTCTGCTCTTGAGGACTCGGGAGCCGGCCGAGCGTGGTCTCGTACACCAAGTGTAAACGCGCAGCAACATCCAAAGTCGTACGGAAACACTTCGATGGGCCGAATCATAAACGGCATGAAACGGATTGTGGATCGTAAAAGCCCAAGTATCGACCGACGGAAACGGATGCTCCTTGGGAACCCCTCTATCGAGCAACCCGCTGACACTCAGAATCGAGTCCCGCAAGGTCTCGGCATCCATCGGACGCTTGACGCTGCGCCACAACCAACGGTTTCCAGGGTCAAGTTGCCCACCCTTGCTCACCCGATCAATGTCCTCCGGAGCGTCGACTTGGCTCGTCAAATGGTAAGTCCTCGATAGGACGATCCAACGATGCAATTGGCGCACGTCCCAGCCACTCTCGATGAAACGCAGGGATAAGTAATCGAGCAACTCCGGATGCGATGGAGCCTGACCACGGACTCCAAAGTCGCTCGTCGTGGGCACTAGACCTTGTCCAAAGTGCCAATGCCAAACCCGGTTGACAAAAACTCTCGCTGCAAGCGGATTCTTCGGATCGCTCAACCAGTATGCCAACTGGCGCCGACCGCTCTCGTCATGGTCCCGAGGAACCAATTGCCCTCCCAGAACCGTAAGGAACCTACGGGGCACCTCGTCGGAAGTTTTGCTCGGCTCGCCTCGCAATTGGATCCTCGCATCGGTGGGCTTGGCTTCACTGACCCCATAAGCCACTTCATAGAGAACCTCGGCCGCGATGGCCGCCCGCTGAGTCTGGAGCTCCTTGACCTGCTTATCGAGACTGGCAAAGAGCTCCTGGCTCGCGGGGCTCCTTGTGGGACGCTCAAGAGCCGGTGAACCGAACGCAGCGAAGGGCTCGGTATGAATCCCTAGGTTATCGAGATCTCGGGCCAACACTCCATCGCCGACATGACCAAAACCATCGCAGATGAACGTATCTGCCTGGCGATCCCAAGTCGCATTTACCGGACTCTTGGGGATCGTCGCTTCAAACTGATCCCCATAAAGACCGCCTGACCAAGTCATATCGCTCGGATCGAGCTTCAATTGCAAGTGATACCATTTTCCCACTTCCAAGGCCGAGACCACCTTCCACTCCCCTGCACTTTTGATCGCAAAGGCGTCTTTGGAAATGCTGCACTCCAGAGCGATCGATTCGATCACGCCTCGGCCAAGGTACAATCGACAAGAACCTTGCGTCGACTCAGGGATCCGAAAGTCGATCGCAAAGTGTAGCGGACGATCGGTCAGCCTGAGCTTGCGATCCAACACGTAACGAACACCCTCAAAAGGGGTCCCAGCTCCGACCCGCACCCCGCGCGTCCCTTGTCCAAACACATGTGTATAGGGACTTTGAGATTCGGACAAAACCACATTCGGGCCAGCCGACAACCACGCCTTGGTCGGGGGTTTGCCGATGTCCTGAGCCTCCAAATCCAGATCGATTCCACCGGCCTGGTAACTCGGATCCAACTCCATGCGTTCGGCTCGAACTCTCTCCATCTCCTGATCGATCGAGCGCAATCGATCGGTCCTGCGCTGCTCCAATTGAGCGACTTGCTCGGGAGGAACCAAAGCTGGAAAATTCGCAGGACGCTTTTGCTCCTCCCCCCCGGGGAAAGCCCATAACGTGCTTTGCATGATCCCATACAAAGCGTAGTAATCCTGCACCGTGATCGGATCGTACTTGTGGTCATGGCAGCGGGCACAGCCGATCGAAAGCCCCAGAAAGGATCTGCCGATCGAATCGATCGCGTCAGCGAAATCCAGATGCTGAAAGTCTGCATTCGGCGCGTATCCATACCTCTTGCCAATCGCTAAAAAACCGGTCGCTGTCACCAAGTCTGCATAAGTCTCCAACCGTGCCGGTCCATCCGCTGCGTCGGACGACCCGGCCAAGTCCTTTGCAAACAGATCGCCAGCTATCTGCTCACGCACGAATTGGTCCCAAGGCTTGTTGCCATGGATCGAACGGATCACCCAGTCACGGTACCGGTACGCTTCACGGACCGGATAGTCAGCCCCATCCCCAGCCGTGTCCGAATACCGAGCCACATCGAGCCAATGGCGTCCGTAACGCTCCGCATGCTCCTGGGATTCAAGCAATCGGTCGACCAACCGCGCGTCGGCTTGAGCGGACTCGTCTGCTAGATACTCTCGAATCTGCTCAGGGGTCGGCACAAGCCCCGTTAAATCCAAGGTCACGCGGCGAATCCACTCGCGTTTGCTGGCTGTCGATACCGGCTCGAGACCCCGTGCTTCAAGCCCAGCGACGACGAATCGATCGATCGGATTCCATACCCATTGGTCGTGCAACACCTCAGGGGGCTCGTGCGATCCGAGCGGTTGAAAGGACCACCACGATCGGACATCCTCAGCACGCATCCCACCGATCCGCTCGGTCGACTTGCGAGGATCGTAAGCCCCATGCCTGACCCAAGCCTCCAGGTCCCGGATCTGCGACTCGGTCAACGATAAACCGCTATCGGCCGGTGGCATCGGACTGTGCCCCTGAGCACGAACCGCTCGGATGAGCAAACTCTCCTCGGGATTCCCCGGAACGATCGCCGGTCCGGAATCCCCCCCGAGCTTCCAACCATCGGCCGAATCCAAAACCAACCCCCCGCTGGACTTCTGCGTCGAGAGCGAATGGCAAACCTCACAATGGTCGACCAAAATCGGCCGGATGCGGGCTTCGAAAAAATCGCTCGGTGTTTGCCCAGCCACCAGGGTTTGCCCAGCCACCAGGGTTTGCCCGGCCACCAGCTCCTGACCCCATGCGATCGGACTCAGTGCCCCTATCGCAAAACAGGCGATGCCCGCTAGAAAATCCCCAAGCATCATGCTCTTGAAAAATCCCACCCAAGCCCTGGCAGGGCCAGGCCCCGTGGACAAGCGGTAAGTGGGTTGGAAAAACCGACAAGGAAGATCGCGTGTAAGGTGCTGCATATTCCAAAACCAAAGGATGTATCAGTTGGCCAGAGCAAGGAACGTTTCGTTCCAGGAGTCCAATATAACTCCATCCGGAGCGAAATGGCACATTGGCACAGTCCCGATCAACCTTCCAAAACCTCCAATCGCAAACCTTGGCCCAATCGTTACAGATTGCCTAATGCGAAGCCCCCCAACGTGCCGATGTGCTTCGATACAACGGGGGTAGGCAATGAGCGGGCATAAATACGCAAAGACCGATGTCGATACCCCCTGGCGAAGCCTAAGGAGCCTCCGGCAGGTCTTGGCGCTAGCTGGACTGAGCATCCTGGCTTTCCTCGGGGCTTGCCTCGGGTGCGGGTTTGGACCACGTTCGCTCGTCCAAACCCGACTTCAGTACAACGAAGCGGTCAAGACGACTTCCGAGGAGCAATTCCTCTTGAACATCGTCCGCCTGCGATACACCGACACCCCGAGCAGCTTGGCGATCTCCAACATCGCCGACCAACAGGAACTCGCTTCGGAATTGCAAGCCATCCCGTTTTTCTTGGCCGGCGCGGCCGATGGGTTCCGATCCCAGGCCCTGCCCCAAGCCTCCTTGTCCCGGGCCTCTCGCCCAACACTCAGCTACACCCCTTTGGATGACGAGGAATACACGCGAAGGCTCTTCACCCCGATCTCTCTGAACGGAGCGTTTTATCTCTCGCGAACCACTTGGCCAATCGCGACTGTTTTTCGACTCTACCTGGAGAATCTCAACTGGGTCTCCAACGCAGAGACCGCAAGTGGCCCGACTCCCAAATGCGCTCCAGACTACGCCCAATTCCTCGAAGGGATCTGCGCTCTGCAGGAATTGCAAGACGCCCAACTCGTTCAATTGTTCATCGATCAGCAAGAGGAGATTCTCGCGGGCCCATTTCCAGACCCGCCCAACGCTTCAGACCTTGCGATCAAAGCCGTTGAAATGGAACTCGAGGTCCGCAAGGAACCCCAAGGGTTCTGCCTGATCCGAAAAACGAACCAGCCGATGCTAGCGATCGATCCGAGGGCGAAGCTCAATACCGCATGGGATACCTTCTGCCGGTGCTTCCATGTCGACCCCGAAGTCAGCACCCTGAAGATCACGACTGAGGAATTGCCCCCATTTTCCGACCCGAACGGCCCGAGACTCGAGTTGCTCGATCTTGAAACCCGCTCGCTTTTGCAAGCCCTCTTTTTTGTTTCGCACGGAATCGATGTTCCCAAAGAGCATATCGTCACTGGAAAAGTCCCAATGACATGCAACCCCGATGGGACCTCGTTCGATTGGCGACAGGTCATGGACGGACTTTTCCACGTTCACTGCGTGAAATCGAAGAGGCGACCCGAGGAAGCTTATGTGGCTGTCCGCTACGAAGACTACTGGTATTACATCGATCATAGAGACCGCGATACGAAGGCCACCTTCGCTTTGCTACTAGAGGTCTCCCGACTCGAGTTGCAGTCGTACGAATCGGAAGCTCCGCTCCTGACGATCCCATTGGGACGCTACGGTCAAATCCGCAAGTGAGCCACGAACTGCCTCGATCAACGATCGGCATCCCCGCAGTTCAAACAGCTATCGAGTACGAGGACGACGAAATCCGATAGGAGGCACCAACTCGGATTCAGTGCGCGATCAGGCTCCGCGCGAGCGTCGAAAGTTGGCGCATGCTATCGCAGTGCGCCGAGAACTGCATCCTGCGACGCAGCGATTCGCTCAAGGACCTACCGCCGACGACCAGCATCGTCCCTTGAGGTAGACCTTGTGAAAACGGCTCAAAGCGATCGAGAAAGGACTCTTCGGACTCCACATGCGAGACGCTCAACCAGAAGATCTTCGGACGATACTTCTCAATCGCAGAAGCCATGGACGAGAAGGGAACTCCGGAGCCCAAGCTGATCGTCCGCCAGCCAGCTTCGCGAAAAATCATCTCGATGAGTTGGTTGGCGACTTGGTAATTGTCCCCTTCGCAAGTCCCCCCCATCGCAAGGGGCGCATCATTTCCCGGATCGAGGATCAAACGACGAAGCTCATGGATCAATCGGATGGAGATCTCGCATCCGCGACGCTCCTGATAGACATCCGCTCTTCCGCAAGCCCACAGCTGTCCTATGACTCGAAACGTAGGAGCCATCAAGTCGTCTGCCACGCTGGCCATGTTTCCATGGATCGCGTACCAAGAACTGATCACCTTGCGACACTGCGTCTCGTCGCCGGCCAGTAGAGCTCTTTCGAACTGGGACTGCAAGAACGAGGCGTTGGCGATCGAGGGATCTTCTCCAGGCCGTCCGGCCTGCAAACTCAACTCTTCGATCGCATCGCGGGCAATTTGGCGGGAATCATCCAACCGCGAAACGTCCTGGCGAGGATCGCTCAGCCCGATTGCCGATGGGTCGACGATCCTACGATTGGTCGACTCGAGAAACTCCATGAGGTGTTCGAGGGGAATCCGACGATGACCTCCGTAGGTTCGATCCGTTCGGATCACGCCGCGATCGCACCAACGCTTCACCGAAGACTCGCTGACTTGAAGTGCCTGGGCCACCTGCTTAGGACTGAAATTGTGCTCCAAATTCATCGTCGCTACACGGCCTAGACCGTGTGACCTTTCCTTTCGAGCTCCGCCTCTGCGGAGACTCTTAATCCAAACTCGAACATCGAATCGAACCTCGGAACATCCAAACGACTCAAATCTACCGAATCTATCCCCCCAGAATTTTCCCTGTCTTATTGTCCAGCTCTGTCAATCGTTCGGCATGCAGCGACTAGCACGCTGAGCAAGACGGTCGAATTGAACGTATTGAGCGAACTCGCCGAAGGAAATCGTTCAGGTAAATCGTTCAGGTAAATCGTTCAGGTAAATCGTTCAGGTCGGACCAGCCAACTCGGATCGCGAAAAACGTTCTGGCCCGGTTGGCTCATCGACCGTCAAACCCCATAAGGATGGAGAATTGTAGCGTCTCCCAGGAAAAAACCCCTGGCAACCTGCGGAAACTTGGTCTTTTCCGCCCACTTTTTTTTCTTTGAAGCATTGTCCCTAAAATCGGCCTGTGCATGTTGCTACAAACCAAAAAGAACGATATAAAGATTTTGAATGAACGATTTGAACGAATTTAGTTATCGCTGGACCGACGTTTCGGTCAAAGAAGCACCCTCCGCGTCCTCAAAAGTTCATCCTGAAAGTCGATGAAAGGTTTTATGATGGCCAAGCTGCTCGAAAAAACAGCCCCCAACAAGTCCAAATTCACCCCCGCCAAAACGACGGCCCTGTCTGCAAAGATCGCCAAGAATAAACCGGCAAAGAGCCCTGCGACCCAAACTTTTCCAGAAGACCAATCCACTGCAATAGGCCAAATCTCGGATACAGAACGGACCCCTGCTGCGGTCAGGTCGTCCGGTTTGCCCAAAACCTTTCGGACCAAAGAGCTCGAAGCTTCTTTCGTTCACTATTGCCAATTGATCTGCCCTGAGACCAAGACCCCAGAAGAAACGGCTCTGGTCGTCAAATCGCTCCTGGCCAACGACATCGACTTCATGGGGAACGCTGACTTCTCGGCTCCTGAGATCGAGGCGAGTCTCTTTGCCGACAAACGACTCTTACCCATCTCCTCCGACGACCTGCGCCGCGTTAAAACCCCAGATCTGCCAGCCCACTTGGCTCGCCTATGCGAGACCAAACTCCTGACTCCAGAGGAAGAGGTCGAGACGTTCCGAAGGATGAACTTTTTGCGATTCAAAGCCAACGAACTCCGCTTGGAACTCAAGTCCCAGACTCAGATCCAAAGTGCCAAATCCCGCACGACCAAGTCCGCTGCCGACAAGAACCGAGCTTCTAACGGTTGGACCGTCCGCCGCATCGAATCGCTCCTCCGGGCTGCCGATTGGTACCGCGATCGGCTCGTCAAATCGAACATGCGACTCGTGATCTCCATCGTCAAAAAATTCGTCAACAGCCACAACGCCTTCGATGATCTATTGAGCGATGGAATCGTCGCCTTGATGCGAGCCGTCGACAAATTCGACGTCGCTCTTGGATTCCGATTCAGCACCTATGCAACTCAGGTCGTCCGTCGCAACTCCTATCGCCGTGTGATGGAAAATCAAAAGGAACGGCAACGCATCACCCTGAGTGTCCACGATTCAGGGGTCGACATCAGCGACGAACATCGCGCCTCTGGAATGAGCGAGATTCGCTGGGAAGCTTTGCGAGGAAGACTCTCGAGCATGCTCGATCGGCTCGACCGTCGAGAGAAGCTGATCGTTCGGGCTCGCTTCTCTCTCGGAGGCCACCGCAGAGTCCAGACACTTCAGAAACTTGCAGATCGACTCGGTGTCTCCAAAGAACGAATCCGTCAACTCGAAAAACGTGCTCTCGACAAACTCCGCGATATGGCAGATGTTTCTCCGATTCCTGAGTCGGACCTCTAAGCCATAACGCAATCGCATGCTCTTTGAACACTCTAGCGAATTTTTCTGTCCAGTCGACCGGCTCTTCGAGTACCACGAACAAGCCGGTGCGATCAACCGCCTCATTCCCCCTTGGGAACCAGCCAGTGTTGTATCGAGCAACGACTCGCTCCAAGTCGGTTCGCTCGTTTCGGTCAGAAACAAAATCGGCCCCATCTCCCAAATTTGGAAAGCCGAACACACCCAATATGTCCGCAACGAACTCTTCGTCGACGAGCTAAAGTCTGGCCCTTTCGCAAAGTGGAAACACGAGCATCGTTTTGCTCCAATCTCCGACTCTGCCTCCAGACTGACTGATCGTATTGATTTTCAGCTCCATGGTGCTCCCTTGAGCAACGCACTCAAAGGTTGGGTCGATTCCAAGCTGACAGCCATGTTCCGCTTCAGGCACCGTATCACCGCCGACGATCTGAAGTTCTCCGAACTGCTCCCCACGGCACAGCGGCGACTTCGAATTGGGGTCTCTGGAAGCTCGGGATTGATCGGTCGTCGAACCATCGAACTGGCCCGCGTTCTGGGGATCGAAGTGGTCCGATCCACCCGCCCCCAAAGCGATCAACCACCCTCCCGCTGGCCTCGCGGGGTGCAAAGCGCCCCCGAAGATCAACTCGAGGCGTTCGAGAACCTCGATGCCTGGATCCACCTCGGTGGCGCTGGGATCGCCGATAAGCGCTGGACGAACTCCTACAAACAAACCATCAAAAACACCCGCATCGACTCGACAAAGAAACTTGTTGTAAGGCTCAGTCAGCTCAAATCCCCGCCCAAGGCCCTGATCTGTGCTTCGGGAGTCGGGATCTTCGGCAACCGAGGGGACCAACGGCTCGACGAATCCTCGAGCGTCGCTCGATCGGCCACAGGGGATGACTTCCTCTCGGAGGTCGCCAGGGAATGGGAAGCCGCCGCGATGGAGTACTCCGATCGAGCCGGCCGAGTCGCCCTTGCTCGCTTTGGTGTGGTACTCCATCCCCGCTCGGGAGCCTTGAGCAAGATGCTCTTGCCCTTCCGACTTGCAGCGGGTGGACCGATGGGCTCGGGAAAACAGTATTGGCCTTGGGTCCATATCGACGATGCTGCTAGCATCCTGTTGTGGCTAGCATTGGCGTCGGATCGCCAAGGGCCGGTGCATGTCGTAGCCCCGGAATGCCTGAGCAACCGAGACTTCAGCGCCGTTTTGGCCAAAGTCCTCCACAGACCCTCTTGGCTTCCCGCACCGGCCTTTGCCCTCCGGATCGCCTTGGGAGAAATGGCCGACGCGCTTCTGTTGGCAAGCGCCCGAACGGTGCCGGGTGTGCTACTCGAATCGGGTTATCCGTTCCGCTTCCCAACACTCGAGGGCGCGTTGCGAAATGTCCTAGGGTGCGAACTCTAGCCGACTTGGCTTTATTCGACTTGGCTTTATCCGACTTGGCTCGCTCGCCAATCGACCAGTTGCAATTCGACCCGGCGGTAACCGTTGAACTCGTTGACATTGGGCCGGAACGCCAAATCGAATTGGCCTTGATGGGCATTGATCTTCTCGGCCCACTCGGGCTGCGAAAACGCAACGGCTCGGAAGATCTGATCGTGTTGCTTGAACCGGACCCCAACGTGCCGATCCCCCTGCCCGAAGAGCTTGGCTGGCTCATGGAGTTGGACATTGCTTGCGACGAAAACCGGTCGCGGATTTCCTGCTCCAAACGGTGCCATGCTTTCGATCATTGTGACGGTCTGAAGGCTCAGCTCCTGAAACGTAGCTTCCGCATCGACCAGCAGCGTTTGTTCTGGATCCCTTTCTCCGATCGTCCGGCGCACGTGATCGCACAAGGCTTCTCGGAACTCGGGAATCTTGCGGTCCTGGATCCTTAAACCTGCGGCCGCCGCGTGCCCGCCGCAACTTTCCAAATGCTCGCTGCAGGCGACAAACGCGCGATGCAGGTCCACCGTACCTGCCGATCGACCACTGCCGGTGGCCGGCTTTTGTCCCATGGGGTCTGAGGAGATGATCACCACAGGTCGATGGAAACGCTCGGCCATCCGCCCGGCGACAATTCCGATGACCCCAAGGTGCCAACCGGGGGAATGGAGCACCAAGGCGGGTTCGGCAGAGGCCTCGAGTTGCTCCTTGGCTTGCTTGCTGGCCGCCAACGTGATGCTTCGCTCGATCGAGTCGCGGTCGGCATTCAATCGATCGAGATACTGAGCTAAGGCCAAGGCTCGGCCGGGGTCCTGGGTGGTCAATAGCTCGACTCCCAACTGGGCCTGACCGAGCCGACCGGCGGCGTTGAGCCTCGGGGCGAGGGTAAAAGCGATGTCTTCAGCACTGATCGCTCGCTTGCCGTCGAGCTTCGTGAGCTTGATGAGCTCTTTGAGGCCCGGGGGGCCATGCTTGGTCATCAATTGCAATGCGGTTCGGACCAAAATCCGATTCTCATCGACCAAGGGGACCACATCGGCCACCGTTGCGATCGTCGCGATGGTCATAGCCATCAGGAGAAAGTCACGATGCACATCGGCTACCTTGCTCCGATTGTCAGCCAGAATCTGACACATTCGCCAAGCGAGCTTGAATGCGACTCCCGCACCGCACAGTCCATGGAACGGATAGTGGGAATTGGGCAAGTTCGGGTGGACGATGGCTAGGGCCTCGGGCAGGATTTCACCGCATGCATGGTGGTCGGTGATGATCAAGTCCAAACCTAATTCCCGACATAGCTGCGCCTCTTGGATCGAACCGATTCCGCAGTCGACGGTCACCAGAAGCTTGCGTCCCAAACTCGCGAGCCGTCGGATCGACTCGCAACTGAGTCCATAAGCATCTTCGAGCCGATTCGGTACGTAGTACGTCACGTCGGCCCCGAGCATCTTGAGAAACGATTCGAGGATCGATGTAGCGCACATCCCATCGGCATCGTAATCGCCGTAGATGACGATGGGCTCGCCATCGCGTACTGCCCTTAGAATCCGTTCGGCCGCCGCGTCGACCCCAGGCAACAACTGCGGATCTCGCAAATCGGAAAACTTGCAATCGAGAAAAAGCCTCGCCGCATCAACCTTGGAAATTCCACGCGACAAAAGAAGCTGAGATACCACCGGATCGACCTTCAATTCTTCGGCAAACGCCAAAAAACCTGCCGAATCATGGGCTCGAAAGATCCATCGTTTTGACATCGAAATCCCTCACTCTTGGCCATCCCCGTGATCCCTGAGTTGCACGCGAAGCTCGCAGAACCCGACGGCTTAGGATAACCTCCAAGCCGTCGGTCGCAAACCGGTTGGATCGATCCCCAAAGCAATCGCCCAAAAAGATCCTACTGCGGCTAGCGACTGGGGATCCCCCAACCGAAGGGATCCTCGGGATCGACGACCAACTGAAGATCCCCGTTGACAAACGCCCGAGCGCGGACCGAAGGTCGTATCTGCAAGCTCGTCTTCTCGTGCCACTCGTAGGAGGCTTCAAAGACACTGCCGATGAAACTCTCTTGACGCCATATGGCACCCGGAGCGAGTTTTCCGTCGGCCGCAAGGCAAGCGAGCTTGGCACTCGTCCCGGTCCCGCACGGAGAACGATCGTACTGGCGGCCAGGGCATAAAACAAACGAACGAGAATCGTTCGCAGGCGATACCGCAGCCCCAAAGAGCTCGACATGATCGACTTGCGGATAGTCCCTTTGAACAGCCTCTAAGACCTCTGTGGACCGTTCGATCAAATAGCCCGCTGGTCGATCGAACCAATCGGTCTGGCTCACGTCCAAGAGGGCAAAAAAATTGCCCCCGTAAGCGATATCGGCAAATAGCGACACTCCATCGGCAAGCCGGATCGGGCAGTTGCTCGCCACCCGATAACTCGCCACGTTCTCGAGCGTCACTTGCCGATCCTCATGCAATACCGCATGCACCTGCCCGACGCATGTCTCAAAGCTATGGCGTCCGGGCTGTAGTCTTCCAAGCCACCGGAGAGTCTCGACGACCCCGATCGTTCCATGGCCACACATTCCCAAATACCCGACGTTGTTGAAGAAAATAATCCCTGCGGTGTTTCTCTGATCGATCGGGGAAAGCACCAGTGCGCCGACCATGACCTCCGAGCCGCGAGGCTCATGGATCAATGCGGTCCGCAAGAAATCGAACTGCTCTCGCATGTGTGCCAACCGCTCAGCGACGTTTCCCCCACGCAGAGGAACTTCCGAGACGATCGTGCGAGTCGGCTCGCCCCCGGTGTGACTGTCGATGACTCTGCACTGCATAGATCTGAACTCTGTACTCTGTGAGCTGTTGGCGGTTCGCTGTGTCAGTCTGATTCAAAGTGCGATCGGAAGTCCCCACTGCGGAAACTCGCTAAGAACTCGGGCATGCTTCCGAGCAGATCCTTTCGAGCTTCAAGTAACGGAACGCTCATCCAATGAAACTCCTCGACCTCCTGGAAATTCGGCCTCGGCTCGGAGCCCTTGTGCCGCTCGCAATACAACCACTCCAGGCGAGTTCCCCAACGGGTTTGACTTGTCCAGAGATGCCCTCGGACCTCGACCCGCAGATCGAGTTCTTCGACCAATTCGCGTTTGACAGCCGTTTGAAAGTCCTCACCAGGCTCGATTCCTCCTCCTGGGAAACAGATCAAACCCGGAGCGCTGACGAACTGCGAACGTCGAATGACCAGGAATTGTCCTTCTTCATAGAGAATCCCGACAACCGCATGGCGGCCTCGGTCTCGGTGAGGCTGACGGTTGGGGTCCTGGGAGTTAAAATCGTTACTCATAACGGCGTATCATAGGCTCTCTGGGGCAGGAACGGAACCAGCTACCTTCACAATGTCATCTCAGGACCCCACAGCGCAGAACTCTTCTGCCGACCGACCTCTATTCCATGCTGGTTCCCTCCATCGACAATTTGCCCACGAAATCGTTCGGCGCTTGGTCGACCGAGGCTTCGTGGCTTACTATGCCGGAGGGTGCGTGCGAGACGCTCTGCTGAGCCTGACTCCCAAAGACTTCGATGTCGCCACCGACGCGACCCCTGAGCAAGTCCGTGAAGTCTTCGGCGCCGATCACACACGCGCCGTCGGCGAAGCCTTTGGCGTCGTGCTCGTCCACGGTCGATTGGCCAAGACCAAGTGCCAGGTCGAAGTCGCGACGTTCCGAACCGATGGCTCCTACTCCGACGGCCGACGCCCCGATTGGGTCGTCTACGCGACGGCCGAACAAGACGCCCAGCGGCGCGACTTTACCATCAACGGCCTTTTCTACGATCCGATCGCCCAGAGAGTCATCGATTTCGTCGGAGGACAAAGCGACCTGGGCAATCGCCTGCTTCGAGCCATCGGCGACCCTTATGCTCGTATCAACGAAGACAAACTGCGCATGCTTAGGGCCATTCGATTCGCCGCCCGATATTCCTTGGAACTCGACCCAGCGACCCGCAAAGCGATCGAGGAATCGGCCTCGGGTATCCAGCGTGTCAGCGGAGAGAGGATCGGTATGGAACTCTCTAAAATCCTAGAACATCCCAACCGACAATGGGCTTGGTCCGAACTGGCACGATGTGGTCTGCTCGAACACATCGCCCCTGAACTCCTGCCGGTCGATCAAGCCGAACTGTTCCTACAACTACCCATGCGCATCTAGAGCTGCCCGTCGTTCTGGCTGCATTGGTCCATCCCCTGGGCAGACAATCCCCAGAAACAACTACCCCAAATCGACCTCCGAGCGTTCCGGAATATCCAATCCCATCCCAAACCTGGCGAACGACCCTCCAAGCAATCCAGCTCCGTTGGAAGCTCCCCAACGCGACGATCGATGCGGCCTGCGTATGCGTCGAAGCCTCCTGTGCACTGGCCAATCCCAAGCCCCTCGATTGGTCTCAAGTCCAGCCCAAGCTCCTCCATGGCTGGGTCGACGAGTCGATGCACTTGGCTCAAGCCCTATGCCGACTCCACCTCTGGTCGGACTCTGGCATCCAAACCTTCAAAGAACGTCTCGCTCAACCGACTCACCTTTGGAATCCAGAACCTTGGATCAAAGGCAGCGATCTGATCCGAGCAGGGCTAAAGCCAGGTCCTGCATTCGGCAAACTACTATCGCAAGCCAGGGCGATGCAGCTCGACGGTCAATGGGCCTCCGAGGACATGGCTCTTGAGTGGTTGGCCTCAGTGATTCAAGAACCCGAACGATTTCAAAGGCCCGAGCAGGAGTAATTGTCCTTTCGCTTCGCATGGATTGGTTTAAAATCCCGATCCAGCCCGGTTTGCACAACGGTGCATTCCGATAGCGTATTCGTTGGGTATTTGAACCTAGCCTCGGAATCGATTGGATCATGACAGAGAACCGCTTGTACAACTTCTCGGCTGGACCGGCTGTCTTGCCAGTGAGCGTCTTGGAAACCATCCGAGATCAGATGCTCTGTCTGCCCGGCTGCGGTGCGTCGATCCTAGAGATCTCCCACCGCAGCAAGCAGTTCATTGCCATCCAAGAACAGACCAAGCAGCGGTTGATCCGATTGCTCAAGATCCCCCAAACCCATGAAGTCCTCTTCCTCCAAGGAGGAGCTCGCTTGCAGTTCTCCATGGTGGCTATGAATCTGCTGCGAGGCTCGAAATCGCCAGCTCAGTACGTCGTGACTGGAACCTGGGGAAAGTACGCCGTCGGAGAAGCCAAAAAAGAGGGACCCGTCGAGGTCCTCTATGACGGAGCCGACCACGGGTACTCAAAACTTCCAAAAACCCAAGAACTACGCATCTCGGCCGATGCTGCCTACCTCCACATGACAAGCAACGAGACGATCCAAGGCATCCAGTTTCAAAGCGATTGGCAGGTCCCCTGTCCACTGGTCATCGACAGTTCGTCGGACTTTCTCTATCGACCCCTCGACATTGCCAAGTACGGGATCGTCTATGCCTGTGCTCAGAAAAATGCAGGACCTGCCGGAGTGACCGTCGTGATCATCCGCAAGGATCTTCTCGATCGCAGCAGCGAGAAATTGCCCGGGTACTTAAGCTATCGGAACCATGCACAAGAAGACTCGATGTGGAACACCCCACCGACGTTTGGGATCTACGTCATGGGACTCGTCGCCCAGTGGCTCGAGGAAAGCGTCGGCGGCCTCGATGCGATGCACCGTCGCAATCAGGACAAAGCGCAATTGCTCTACGATGCGATGGATCGCCATCCGACAATGTACCAAGGCCACGCCCGGCTCGAAGACCGTTCGCTGATGAATGCGACCTTCAAGCTACCGAACGAAGAACTCGAAACAGCGTTCTTGTCCGAGGCCAAAAAACTCGGCTTGGACTCCTTGAAAGGGCACCGCAGCGTCGGTGGTATTCGGGCCAGTATCTACAATGCCATGCCAATCGAGGGGGTCAAACTCCTTGTTCAACTCATGGACCTATTCGCCACAAAACACGCTTGAACTCCAAGTCCACAAGATCGAAAACGTAATGAAGACCCGCATTTTGGTATTGGATCCGATCGCTCCCGAAGGCCTCGAACTGCTCCGTGGAGATTCGAACTTTGAATACAAAGAAATCCATGGGCTCAAAGGCCAAGAGCTCAAAGAATCCCTAGCCCTTTTCGATGGAGCGATTGTTCGCAGCGGGGTGAAAATCACCGCAGAGTCGCTCGAAGGCAACCGCAAGCTCAAAGCGATCGTTCGAGCCGGCGTAGGTACCGACAACATCGATAAAAATGCAGCGACCCGCCAAGGCATCGTCGTGATGAATACCCCGGCCGGAAATACCCTGAGCACCGCCGAACATGCCTTCGCCCTGATGCTCGCACTCTCGCGTTCGATCGCCCCGGCTTACCAATCTCTATGTTGCGGAAAATGGGACCGCAAATTGTTTATGGGCGCTCAGCTGGCCGACAAAGTCCTAGGCGTTATCGGCTTCGGACGCATCGGCCGCGAAGTCGCACTCCGAGGACAAGCCTTCGGCATGCGCGTCATCGCCTTCGATCCGTTCCTCTCAGACGAACAAGCCGCCAAACTGCGTATCGAAAAAGTTCAAACCGTCGCCGAAATGCTTCCCAAAGTCGATTACCTGACGGTCCACACACCCCTGACCGAAGAAACCAAATACCTTATCGGAATGAAACAACTCGAACTCCTCAAACCTGGAGTCCGATTGGTCAACTGCGCCCGAGGAGGTATCTACGAAGAAGCCGCCCTGGTCGAAGGACTCAAACGCGGAATCATCGCCGGGGTCGCCCTGGACGTCTTTGAAGAAGAACCGTGCACCAACAGCCCCCTGTTCGGAATGCCCGGCGTCGTTTGCACCCCACACCTAGGTGCGAGCACCGAAGAGGCTCAGACCCAAGTTGCGATCGAAGGGATCCAACTGCTGATGAACTTCTTCAACACCGGCGAAATTCGCCATGCGGTCAACGTCGCCTCGCTCGACCCGAAAATGCTCGAAGGCTTACGCGGATACCTCGATGCAACCTACCGCTTGGGATTGCTCATGGCCCAATGGCACTCCGGAACCGTCAGCGCCTGCGAATTGCACTACCGAGGCGAGGTCGCCGATAAAGACACCAAACTCCTGACATCCGCTTTTTGCGCCGGACTCCTGCAACGGGCCATGGCCGATGATGTCAATATCATCAACGCAGAACTGCTCTTCAAGGAACGGGGCATCGATCTGATCGAGAAACGCAACCGTGACCTGGGTGCATTCAGCTCCTCGGTCACCGCTGAGGTACTCGGAGGCGAACAGACCGTACGTGCCGGAGTGACCGTTTTCGGCAACAGCATGCCCAGACTCGTCTCGATCGACGATTATCGCATGGAAGCCTACCTCGATGGACACATGCTCTTCTTCACCCACGACGATATGCCAGGGATCATCGGCAAAGTCGGGACCGTCTTCGGCAAGCACGGTGTCAATATCGGCCAAATGTCCGTCGGCCGTGTCCAGCAACAGCAAGGAGGTCTCGCCATCGGTGTCCTGAACCTCGACTCGCGTCCCCCTCAGCTCGCACTCGAGGAACTCAGCTCGATCGATGGGATCAAAAAGGTCCAGTGGATCGAATTGCCCGCCGCAGGTGTACTTCCCCCTTGGCTCGCCTAGCTTCAACGCAGCAAGCCTTACAGCTCAAAACTCTCGGGCTTCGATTCGCTTTTCTTAATCGCTCGATCCCGCAACTTGATCGCGCGGGTCAAGATCCGGTCGAGCGATTGCGCAAATTCAGAGCGATCGCGAGCCCCGTAAGGCTTCGGGCCGCCGGTGAGCTCCATGCCAGCGCTGCGTGCCGAATCGAGCAAATCACGCGATGCCAAGCGAGGTCCTATGTTGCGATCGTCGTAAACCTCACCCCGAGGATCCAAGACGAAGACCTCTTTGGCAACCAACTGCGCAGCGAGCGGAATATCCGCCGTGATCGCTATATCACCAGCCCGAGAATGCTCGACGATGTATTGGTCAGCGACATTCGCGCCGTCTCGCACCGTCACTCCATGGATCAGTCGGCTCGATGGCGGTAGCCAAATCGATTGGTTGGCCACGAGCGTCACCTCGATTTCCAAACGCTTCGAGGCCCGAAAGACAAGCTCTTTGGCTTCGCGTGGAGCCGCATCGGCATCGATCCAAATTTTCATGGGCGGTAGACAGAACGCTTCTTCGGAAGTTTTAGTAGAGGGTATTGATTCGTTCCGGGTTCGCAACGCCGTGCTCGTGCTCGTGCTCGTGCTCGTGCTCGAAAGGCGATAAGCGTCTAGTCGCTCATTGTCAAACCAGTACTCGTGCATCGCATCGGATTTCGTCGTACTCGTACTCAGCGAAGCGGTACTCAGTGAAACGGTACTCGTACTCGATGGCTGTTTGAACTGCGGCGATGCGGATCGTTGATCGAGGCCGTTCGGGGTAACTTGCGGACCCATGGGATTGATCGCTACGCTTGATTTCTCCGAGTACGAGTACGAGTACCGCGATGCTGAGTACGAGTACGAAAAGAAGCACGATGTTCTTACTCCATGCCAG
>JAJTEK010000086.1 GCA_021299695.1 Pirellula sp.
ATTCTCTGCGAATCCATGGGTACAAAATCAGGTTCGAAGTAGACTTCGGCGAAAAAAACTAGCCAGCTAGCTATTAGAATGTGGGGATAGTTCAGAGCCCATATCGGAGTTCCAACAAAATGATCGGTCGCATCCTAAGCCTAAGTCTCTACGGTTGGGGATTTGCAATTGGGACCATGACGCTGATTCCTATGGTGATCGGCTTTCCCATCGTCAGACTCCAAGCTGTTCAGTGTTCGCAGGATGCCACCGAACCAACACCCGAATCGACCCGGGAATGGATCGACTTTCAAAAGCCGATCGGTGCGCAGCAGTGCATCGGGCCCGAGGGCTCGAAGCTGATCCCGGAAAATCCAAAAATTGCTCCGCAATGGAGTTTTTCCGAAGGGGTGCTTACTGCCTCTCCGAAGTGGGATAGTGTCGTGACCCCTGATCGTTATCGCGACTTTGTGATGCATATCGAATTCAATGTCAACGACGCCGGGGATGTCGAACACGAGCGCAACGGCAACTCGGGTGTGTACCTACAGCTGCGCTACGAATTGCAGATTCTAAATTCCCACCAAGTTCCATTTGTCAGCTACACCAAAACGGATTGTGGATGCATCTATGGGCTGAAGAAACCAGATCAAATGGCCTGTTTGCCTGCGGGCCAATGGCAATCCTTTGATATCGCATTCCGCGCAGCTCGATTCGAGGATGGCAAGAAAAAAGAAAACGCCCGAATCAGCGTTTTTCAAAATCAGAAATTGATTCATGATGATTTCATTTTGCCTAGACACACCGGTGCGGGAGAAAAGGAGGGACCTGAATCGAAGCCGATCAAACTTCAAGGTCACCACAACCAAGTCCGGTTCCGAAACTTCTGGATCAAATCGGTAGGTCTGGAAGCCAACTAGCGCTTGCCGTTGGGCGATTTAACGAAGCCCGCCAGGAAGCTGCGTTTGGGCCCGAGCAGGTGGGCGATTTTCGGCGGTGTAGCCCGATCGGATCGGTGTGTGGCTCATGGCCATCGCCCACGGCTTGCGCCCAATACCGTCAAATCGGAACATTGCTGAAGTTGCATTTCCTGGTAATCGGCAGATGCTAGCGGAGCAGCGCAAGCTGCCCGGTGAGTCTAAATATCTAGTGGTTTCCTGAGTGTTCGAGGGTGGAACACTTCACTTGAACCTTCACCGGAGGGCTTGCGCCCAACCGCTTTCAAAAAGCCCTCGGCATGCGCCGAAGTACATTCAAATCCAATCTTTCCTAAAAGGATCCAAATGTCGATTTGACGGTATTGGGCTTGCGCCTAGTGGCTCACAGGTTGGATCACCTGTGGGTGAGCCAGCGTTCTGGGATACGTGCTCTTGACCCATTCGGTGAAGTTCTGGCTTTTGCGAAAAAATTGGATTTGATTGCGATGCTCGAGCCACAGATAAGGCCAGTTTTCTGCCCCCCATAGCGATCTACTTTTCCATCGTTTTCGTTGCGGACTTGTTAGCCCCGTAAGTCAACTTCCTCGAGGGGATGCGATGCTGCCGAAGTCCTTAATCGGGTTCTTCGGTACGAAAGACCGCCACGACCTGTGTGCCTTTGAGCAAATCCAGACGTTTTCCTTCTACATGGAATGCATCCACAGAGGCCAGAGTCGAGGAGAACTCACTTTCGATCTCGCTGAGTTCAGGCGATCCGGACATTCGAGTACCGGCTAACTCCCCAAGCACCACGCTTTGGTTGCTCAACAGCGCGTAGGAACCGGTAATGCGGTTGATGCCGCCGAATACACTGAGCTTGCCGCCCTGGAACTGGATCGTCGGTGGTTTTTCCAGAGTGATGGGCTGGCCGTTGAGGTTAACAAGCGACCAGACCTTGCCCGCCGCCTGATTCACCTCGGCCATGTCGCACACGTGCGCTCGCCATCGGTAGGACATCGTCGCCAGGGCTGGAGCTTTAGGGACTGCTAGATCCGAATTTTCCGGGTACACCCTAACCCCTTCTTTGATCGTTTCTAAAACCTTGATGTCTTTGATCGCCATTGGATCGACTTTGAGTGGATCGCGATCAAGGATGACAAAGTCTGCTAGTTTTCCGACCTCTAACGTCCCTTTAGTTTCTTGCTCATCGTACTGCTGGGCAGCCCAGTCGGTCATGCATTTGAGACCTTCATACGCCGTGACGGATTGGTCGGCTCCAATCTGGTTTCCGGCACGAGAGACGCGATTGACGGCGGACCAGAGCATGGTCAGTTGGTCAAGCGGTGCGACCACAAAGTCAGTGTGGTTTGTCGGGTGGAGTCCCGCGTCGATCGCATCGCGCATCGGGCTGATATACATCGCTTGCTGTTTGCCACGGTTTGCTATGTGGGCATCTGCAAAGTAGAAGGTGTGTAGGGTGTAAAACGAAGGCCGAATTTTGTACTTAACGAACTTGGCAATATGGTCTTTTCGCATGAATTGCGTGTGGATCGTTGTAACATTCCAAGGTCGACTGTAATCTCCTTTTCTCGCGTATTCGTAAGCCGTCAGAAACGCGTCGATCGCTGCATCCCCATTGCAGTGAAGATTCATCGGTACGTTCATGTCGTACACTTTCTTGACCATCTGGTTGGCTAAATCTTGCGGAAAGGTCGGTTCGCCCCGCCAATCCTGCTGACCGCCAGGACCACCCGTTAAATAGGGAGTCGTGAAAAACGCAGTTCTCCCTTGGGGCGACCCATCGATGGTGATCTTGACTCCACCAACTTTGAATCGGTTCTGATATTTGCCCCACTGATCGAGGGGATGTTCGTCCAGAACCCGATCGACCTCGCTGATAAATGGGAAAGCGACGATATCGATGATATTGCCACCGGCTTGGCTCACCCGTTGGATCGTTTGAAATTGTGGCAGATAAGTGGCGCCCTCGTGGGCAGTGGTAACGCCAGCTTGGGCGTAGAGCAATTGCCCCGCACGAGACCACTGGATTTCCTGCTCGGCGGACATTGGCTCGGATTGTTCGACGACCGGAATATAAGCCGTCTCCATGATCAGCCCCCAGGGTTCCTCGCTCCCAGGCTTACGAACGATGACACCTCCGGGTGGTGTTTTGGTCTGTGCGCTGATACCGTACTTTTTAAGGGCTAGAGTGTTAAGAACACATCCATGCATCGATACGTGTTCGATTCGGACTGGGTTGTCCGGAAACGCTTCATCGAGATCATCGCGATTCAGAAGCCGTCCGTTGGGCATGACCGTATCATCATAGCCGTAACCGATGATCAATTCGCCCTTGGGGGTTTTTCTTTCCGATGCGTATTTCTTTAGTTCCGCAAGGATGCTCGGTACATCTTTGCCTGGACCAGACGGGGGAGCGTAGAGCTTGCACTGATTGGCCACTAAGAGTGAATTGATGTAGTGGCTGTGTGCATCGATGAATCCTGGCAGGAGGGTTTTCCCGCCCAGATCGATCAATTTCGTTTCTGTGCCTTTGATTTGCAAGGCGGCATCTAAATTGCCGACAAAAACGATTTTTCCGCTTTGGGTCGCCAACGCATCGGAGTACGTCGGTACAGGACCAACCATCGTCAGAATCGACCCATTGTAGTAGATCGTATCGGGTTGCTGGGCCAGCAGGCTCGCGGCGCTAGAGAGCAAACAAAAGATGTAAAAAACGACGGTTGCCGGTCGTTTTATCGGTCGCTTCATCAGATGCACCTTCCGGAAAGTAGAAAAAACCATGTGTAACGCATCACGCATGTTGTGAATAATGACAGTCAGTCCTGCGAATCAGGTTACTCTATTGGTTCCGTCTTCATTATCATAACCTTGTTCAGATACGCTTTCCACTCCACATGGACAGGGGTTCGATGATGACCTGTAGATTGCACCGGCTCTCGGCGATGATGGCAACATGGGTAGTGACCATTGGGCTTGGTCTAGCGCAAAATTCTATAGCCCAGGAAAATACTCCAGCTCCGCGTCGCGGTGGCTTTGGGGGGCCGATCCAACTTGGACCCGATGACGTGGCCTTCTATCCCGCACCCCCTGAAGGTTTCAAGACCTCGCGTGAGAATATTCCGCATGGGAAAGTGGAGCTCATCGAGTACGAGTCCAAGACCGTTGGGACGGTACGCAGAGTCAATGTCTACACCCCGCCGGGATACTCCTCAAGCAAGAAGTATCCAGTTTTGTACTTGCTCCACGGGATCGGTGGTGACGAAACGGAATGGGTAAAATTCGCCAATCCTGCTGTCCTTTTCGATAACCTGATCGCCGATGGCAAAGCCGTTGAGATGATCGTTGTCATGCCTAATGGACGGGCTCAGAAGAACGATCGGGTCGAGGGCAACGTGATGGCATCTGCACCCGCCTTCGCGGTCTTTGAGAAGGATCTCCTGGAGGATCTGATACCCACGATCGAGAAAAAATACTCTGCCGATGTAGATCGATTGAAACGGGCCATCGCCGGTCTGTCGATGGGAGGTGGCCAGTCCTTCAATTTCGGACTCAGGAATCTTGACGCGTTCGCTTGGATCGGCCCCTTTTCCGCCGCCCCCAATACCAAACCAGTGCAAGAACTTATCCCTGACGTTCAGCTCGCCAAGGATAAAATAAAACTGCTATGGATTTCCTGTGGCAACAAAGATGGATTGATCCGCATTAGCCAAAACATTCATCAGTTCTTAAAGCAGCATCAGATCGATCACGTTTGGCATGTTGACGAACACGGACATGACCCGAAGCACTGGAGCAGTAGCTTGTACTGGTTTAGCCAGTGTGTCTTTCAAGACAAAAAACCCGCCAAACCTGCTGCACCATAGCTGGAAAACCCCTTCTTTCGGGATCGTTTGATTGAAGATACATCGATCATGACGCATAATGTGGACTCGACTGCCAGTCTCCGATTGATCCCAGGTACCCCAAGCAGGGCTTCGACATCGATGAGAAAAGCATTGCCCTCGTCTCTTAGTTGGCTCGTCAATACGACGGCAGCGATGGTCCTTTGCGATGCCTCGCCGACGTACGCTCAGGAACCCTTGCAAGCCTTCCTTCAGAAGCATTGCATATCCTGCCACTCCGACCAGAACGAAAAAAGTGACGTGAGAATCGATCTGCTCTCGCGGGATTTCAAATCGGGCGCGGACGCCCACCGCTGGGGAGAGGTCCTCGAAAAAGTCAACAGTGGCCAAATGCCACCGAAAGAAAAAGACAGGCCATCTGAGCAAGAGATCGCCGAGTTCGTCACAAGCCTAGACTCCTTGCTCAAAGAGGGCCGAGCCGCACGGATGGCAGCAAGACCCCCCGTTACGCATTACCGACTAAGCCGCAAAGAGTACCAAAACACCGTCTATGACTTGCTCGGTGTGCGCTATGATCCAACCAAACCCGGGGAACTCAACGAAGACACCCTCTGGCACGGATTCGAACGACTCGGATCGGAATTGTCCCTTTCACCTTCCCATGTGGATCGATACTACCGCGCCGCCGGATTGGTTCTCGACCGCGCCTTTACGGACATTTCCTCAGAGGCTCGTAAAGTTCGAAAAACTGCAGCCGATTTGCGCTACAACGGCGGAAAGGATCAGCAAGCGATTTTGGATCGATTCGGTATTCAACGACCGCTGCGTTACTTGCTTTTTCCCGGGCGTGTGCAAACGGCCCTTGCTCCCCACTGGTTCGGAAAGACAGGTCCTGAGCATAGCGGTCTTTACAAAGTTCGTATCCAAGCCAGCGGAATTCGACCCCCGGGAGGACAACCGGCTCACCTGAGCATTGGTAAGCCCACCGGAGAAGAAACCGTCGATGGCATCCTCGATTTTGATATCACCGCCCACGAGGATCAGCCGCAAGTCTACGAGTTCGAGGTGTTCCTGGAGATGCCGACATCGCTGGACTTTTGCGTGGTGTCCACCCAAAGCGTAGACCGTAGGCAAGGGGCTGCGTTTCGCAATGCGCTCACAAGCCAAAAAGGTTATATCTTCACACATAGCAGTGAGACTTTCCTACTGAGCGCCAATGCACCCCAAATGTTCGACGAAAAAGGGAATGGACTCTTCTCGACGGTAATCCTCGATTGGATCGAATGGGAAGGACCCTTGCTGAGCCAAGAGGAGAAGTCTCGAAGAAGCGGATTTGTTCCCCCCGAGGATGCAACGGCCGACCAAGTCGCCGAACATCTGCAGCGATTCGCACAGCGAGCTTGGCGCCGCGAGGTCGATCAAAAAGACTTGACCGTTTATCTCAATGCTTATCAAGCTGAGCGAGATGCAGGCGAGTCATTGCTCGACGCTTACCGCGTCGCTTTGCAAGGGGTCCTGACCTCCAGGCACTTTATCTATCTCGTCGAAGGCGAACCGCAAACCCGCGAGCACCTGACCGACTCAGAGCTCGCCTCTCGGCTATCGTATTTCCTCTGGAGTTCGATGCCCGACGGCGTTCTATTCGATGCTGGAGTGCAAGGCAAACTCAGTCCGCAAGCGTTGGCCGATCAAGTCGATCGCATGCTCTCGGACAGCAAATCAAACCGTTTCATCGATGACTTTTCCAGGCAATGGTTGCAATTGCATCGTTTGGGTATGTTTCCCCCCGATAACAAACTCTACCCAAACTACGATGCTTGGCTTGAAACGAGCCTTCGAAACGAACCCATCGAGTACTTCCGCGAAGTCTTCTCCAAGAACCTCCCGCTCGAGAGTTTTATCGACTCGAATTGGACGATCGCCAATGCACGATTGTGCGATTTTTATGGTTTACAAGAACCCGATTCGGCCGGATTCCAACGCGTATCGCTCGAGCCTAAAGACCACCGTGGCGGTTTGCTCGCCATGGGAGGGGTCCTCGGACTGACCTCCGACGGCACACGGCATCGGCCAGTTCATCGCGGCGTGTGGGTCAGCCAAGTGATCTTTGGAAGAACACCTCCGGCACCTCCGGCTAACGTGGATCCGATCGAACCAAATACCCCGGAAAGTCCTAAAACAACGATCCGACAGAAGATCGAAGCCCACCGCAGTAACCCCAACTGCGCCGCCTGCCATGCGCAAATCGATCACCTCGGGATCGCTTGGGACAACTACGATGCGATCGGGCAATGGCGCACAAGCGAAAAAGTGGACAAGGGAGTCGGCCAAGACCCTGCGATCGATTCCTCGGGAATACTGCCCGATGGGAGGTCTTTTCAGGATTCGGTGGAGTTCAAACAACGATTGCTCGAAGATAGCCAGCGGATCGCAAAAGCCTTCATCGAGCACCTTTGCACCTACGCACTTCGGCGTGTGCTGACCGTAGATGATCAGGAGGACCTCAAGATGATTGAAGAAGAAGCAAGGAAAAACCAATACCGAGTCAAGGACATCGTGCGCGCGGTGGCCTTGTCGGAACTGATGAGGAAACGATGAAAGAACTTCGCGAGAGCTCGGTTTGGATACGGTTGATTGTTAAATCGGAATTGGTACCGGAAAAACGCCTCGAGCTACTTCGAGATGAATGCGATCAGCGCTGCAAAATCATCGCCAAGTCGCTCGTTACAGCCAAGTCGAACCAACTGCGCACCGAAAGCAAATAACGACCACACGCAAGCATTTTGCATTATCCAATTTCCATTACTCATTAATCATTTTTTTCCGAGCAACTCAGCAAGCCCCAAAAAAGCAAAGCCGAAACCACCAACTCAAGGACAAACCATGAACTATCTCTCCCAATCCTGGCTGATCGATCGCAGGCATGCGTTGCGAGCCCTTGGCAGTTGTATCTCGCTACCATTTCTCGAGTGCATGGTTCCCTTGCGGGCTGCCCAGCAGATACAAACGCCTCGTCGCAGCGCTTTTGTCTATCTGGCAAATGGTGTTCACTCGCTGAACTACCAAATCACTCAGCCTGGTAAAGATTACAAGTTCTCGCGATCTCTCAAACCCCTCGAGAAGCATCGCGATCTGATCACACCCATCAGTGGACTGCATCACCCTGGAGCGTTGGGGCATCATCACAACTGCATCTCCGTTTGGTTGACCGGCGGAAAACTAGGACCATCCGATCGCAATACCATCTCGGTCGATCAGAAAATGGCCGAGGTCACCGCCAAATATACGCGGTACCCTTCGATGGAAATCGCGCTGACCCAGGATTCGTTGGCATGGACAGCCGACGGAGTACGGCTCCCGGCGATGCGTCGATGCAGTGAAATCTTCGCCTCGCTTTTTGAGGAGCCCAAGGGCGGGACCGCTGCCCAACGCAAGGCCTTGCGTCGCAAGGGAAGTGTCTTGGACGCAAACCTCGCCGAGGTTCGCCGGCTCGAAGAGGCCATGGGAGCAGCCGACAAAGGTCGCCTCGATCAATACCTCACCTCGGTGCGAGAAGCCGAAATTCGCACCCGTCGCGCGGATGCTTGGCTCGATACGCCTCTGCCTACGATCTCCGATGCCGATCGCAAACGGACCAATCGCGACGTCGCAGCCACGATGGCCGGAGAGTACTTCCGCACCGTCTATGATCTGATCGTGCTTGCATTCCAGACCGACTTGACCCGCGTAGCAACCTTCAGCTTGGGAGGCGAAGGGGACGCGTTCTCTATTCCCGAAATCGGGATTACCGAGTCCCGTCACCAGCTTAGCCACCACGGTGGAGATCCTGGTTACATGGAGAAACTGACCAAATACGATACGTTTGCGATCGAGCAATTCAGTTACTTTTTGACCCGTCTCTCGGAGACCAAGGATCTCAATGGCCAACCCCTCCTAGGCACGACCATGGCCCTCTTTGGTAGCGGTATGTGCTATGGACATAGCCACGGCAATGCCAATCTACCACTGGTGCTCGCCGGTGGCTCAGAGCTTGGACTCAAGCACGGTAGTCATTTGGATTTCAACCAAGGACACTTCAACGGCTACCAACTCGATAAGCCCAACGAACACTACGGACTTTGCAGTCGTCCGGCAAATGGCAATGCCCATATGAGCAACCTCTTGCTGTTGATGGCTCAGCGGATGGGAGTCGAAACGGACCAATTTGCCGACAGCAATCGAGCGATTGAATTGTAAGTGAATTCTAAATTCCCAGATCGATGCGATCTCAAACCCATGGGCACCTATCCCGACGACCGGTGACTGATGAAGAACTCTACTTGCTTTACCACCTTTTTGTGTTTCTTTCTTTCCCTGGGTGCTTGCCTCTATGCTGAAGAGCCTTATCGGCCCGAGGCTGGCAAGTTTCCAGCTATCGAAAAGGCACATAGTTATCGCGGCGAGTTGGTGTTTGTGGATCATGCCAACCGTCGCGGGAGCATCAGGCTGCAAGGTTCGGGGATGTTTTTCCGCAACGATCCCCATCCATTCGCCATGCTGCCTTATGGCATGATCCGATACCGAGGCGCGCCTGCCGATCTACGGGATATACCCCTCGGTACCGTAATGCACGTTCGAGCATTTCTTCCACCCGATCCCAAGATCTCCAGCGTGCCTGTTTTGCCCGTGGACAACAAGGATAAAGACGCAAATCACAACCGTGGGGCCGGAATATTCCCCGCCGAAAACCACGTACTACTGCTCGAGGACGAGCCGAGCTACTGCCAGCGCGAGGGCAAGATTTGGAAGCTCAAAGAGCTCGAGATTCAAAACCTACAGGGCAGCCTCGTCGCGTGTCGTGAAGCGAAACAAGGGGGCGAGGGCAAGCCGAACGAAGAAAAGCCGAACGAAGAAAAGTTCACCTTCGATGCCTCGACTCGCATTTGGCGAGGTCGAGAATGCCTTGGGATTGAGGACTTGATCGACCAGGGCCTATGGCCCTCAGAAGGAAAAAAGTCCCTGGCCGACCAATCCGTATTGCTGGGGGTTACCTGGAAGCCAACCCCGGGTGGTGTGTTTACTCGCTTTCATGTTTCCGACATCTGGTTGGACGATCTGGCTGTCGAGCGAGCCGCAAACCACCAGACCCAGACGCACAAAGCGTTCATCCAAAGCCGCTGGATGCCCGCTTGGATCGATTCGGTCGAGTATGGCAAGTTTGGGCAAGCGACGGTAACGGCCACCCTCTTTGGGGGTATGGACCCATCGCTCTATGCAGATTTCAAACCGAGTGTTCCGGCGATGATCGGTTCGGTTGAAAACACGCTCAAGCATACTCATGGTGCTTATGGACCAGCGCACATGGCATCCAGAGGCTCGATTGTGGAGGTCATTCAGGCACCTGGAGAGCCGCCTCTTGGCAGCAGTGGGATCCAAATCAAGTTGGATACGGATTTAATCATTGAGGGGATTAGGCCAGGACGGATCGTGCGAGTTCGGCCCGACAACTGGCCGCTGGTCGAGTTACCTCGCGAGGAGTACTTGAACGGCGCCGAGAACCTTGAGGAGCGCTTCCCATCCCCAGCGATCTTCCCCAAGTACTGAAACATTGTGCTACAGGCATCTAACCACTGATGTATTTGCTAAACAGAATAGATTGCAATTAGCGAACTCACCGGCAATCGTTTTGTTTCATACCAGAAGAAAAAGCGGGGAAACACAGAGGCACAGAGATCACAGAGTGAAATGCTCTTGTTCTCTGTGTGTCCTCTGGTGCGGAGATAAGATTTCAACCACGGAAGACACGGAATATCGCAGATTGGGACTCATCGAAGGACTTCTGGGAACTGAACGACCTTTGCCCAGACGGTTCCAAGTTACTAGTCGTCGTTGGACTTGAAGAACTGTCTTGCTTTTGCCAACAATTGATCATCGCTCAAATGATTCCAATCCAGTACGACTTGACCAACGATCTTACCAGCCACGTCGGTGTGATTGTGTTTCAAGTCGATGAATAGTTGCTCCATGGCACTGCTTTGACCGGTCCCATGTCCAAAGACTAGGATTTTGTCAGCGTCTCGCAACGTTGCGGCGATCGCCTCGTAGAAACTCTTCCGTTCCGGAGCTCTTTTTCCATCCGTATGTTCATTGTTGGAAACCAAATGTCGACGGAACCCGTGTGGATCGTAAGGTACGATTTCTTGCGGGACCGATCCGTGCATCTCCGAGCGAAAAACCTTCGCGTCGTGGTGGTCGATGACCACGAGCATCAGGACTCCTGAGGCAACCTGTGTGGGTGGCGATGCCTCTTGCGAGAGCTCCAGAAAATGGCGTATTTCCTTGACCATTTCACTTGGCGTGTCTTTGTGTTTTGGGATGTGCAAAGACAGAATCTGCCCATTGCGAGTCACTCGATAGACACCGTTGTGTTCCTCGACAACGTTGGCTATCGCTTTAAGCAAGGATACGACATCGTGCCATTCCAAGTTATGCGCTAAGGGATTGCGAAAAATGGCCTCATAGGTGTTTCGATGGCTTTTGGTTAAATGGGAAAGTGATTGGGGTATTTCTGTAGTCGCCATACTAATCTCCGAAAAAGTTTAGGGTGTCTTCATTTCAAGTCGTAGTTCGCCTAGGTACCATAGCAGTCGGCGCATAGCCTGCGGTCGGACCGGCTTAAACTCCACGGCGCATCCGACCACCGAAAAACGACAGTACGGCAAGGACAAGAAACACTAGGAATAGAATTTTGGCGATTCCCACGAACGATCCCGCAATGCCGCCAAAGCCCAGGATGGCCGCGATAAGTGCGATAATAAGGCAAGTAATCGCTAACTGTAACATTTTTTTCCTCAATTCAAATCCAAAGATCAACCCGTCGATCGTTACCTCAAAACATCTTCCACCACTGCTATTATCGATTCGCGGCATGTCCTCGGCCATCGGGGATTCCATGAAAATGCTATAGTGGAAAACGCCACAGTGGAAAACGCCACAATGGAAAACGCCACAATCGAAAACCCTCAGAGAGCAAATCTTTATCGATCCCAATGCAGAATAGCGAAAAGCACAACGCCCAGGTAATGACTGGTGCTAGCCAGAATGACCATGACATGCCATAGCGGGTGAAAGTACCAAGCCCGATGATCATTTTGAAGGAAATAGACACCCATCGTGTAGATCAAGCCGCCCAGGAGCATGGTAAGAAAGCAGATCGTGCTAGTCGACCAGAATAGTGCCGCAGCAGGGCCCCAGCCCATGAGGATGTAGGAGATGGCTGTCATGTTATCTACCCGATGTTTGGCGAGGACTTTAGAGTAAAAGCCAGCCGCGGCGGCGAGCCAGACCACCGTCATCATCGCGATTCTGAGCCATCCGTGCAAACCGCCCCAAATGAACGGAGTGACGGTGCCGGCGATCAGGGTGTAAATGAACCCTTGATCGAGCGCACGCATTCGGTAACGAACCTTGGGGTCCCGAACCGCATGGGAGAGGGTAGAGAACAAATACATGGCGGAGAGAGAAAGTCCATACACAATGCAAGCCACAAGCATCGATGGATTGTAATCAAGGGCCAAATGGGCCAAGGCCAACCCAGCAGGAATACTCAATGCAAATCCGACGCCATGGATCCAAGCATTGACGGTTTCCAGCGAAGCATTGTCTTCAGTCCAAGTGCGGGCCATCGATTCGCCCTCAACTCCTCGTTCGCGCCAGACAACAAGCCGGTTGTATTTACAGCGGAAGTTTACTTCAAGAAGCGTGTTTCGTATACGTCTGACTGGGAGCTCTCTCGTTGGTCACTTCTCGCGACGCACAGAAGTGCCCGCTCCCCCTGGGTAGTGGATCTCCCGCAGAGATCCGACTGTTTGGGAAGAAATAAACGCAAGGGTGCAAAGGCGCAAAGGGCAGAAGAAAACTAAGGGAACCACAGAGGCACAGAGATCACAGAGTGAAATGCTCTGGTTCCCTCTGTGTTCTCTGGTGCCTCTGTGTTTCAATCTTTTCGGGACGGTAAGAAAAAACGTTAAGGAACTTCGTTGACCGTGTAGAAAGCATTCCGGTGCAGCAGATCTTCTCCGTCGACACAACGTAGCTGCGCAAGATCGATCTCGTAGACAAATCCCCGCTCGAGTTTCTCGAGCGTGATGATCGCCGAGAGTCCATCTTGGGCCAGCACAACCGACTTTACCTCTGGCTTTTGCTGCTCGATCTCCGGTCCCCCATAACCAGCATGGTAAGGATGCGTGAAGGCACTGATCGAATAGCAAGCGGATGAACCGCCCGTGATCGGTTCAACCGGTTTGGTGAAGGTGACTTTGAATCCACTGGGCTCAATCGTGATGCGCTGGATCTCAAAAGGCATTTTGCCGCTCCATTCAAGGCGCTCGAGAGCAAAGGGCTTGATGCCCCGCACGGGCCAGCCACGGTTGGTCCCGCCGCATAGCAAATTGCCCCCAGGGGTGAACTCGACATTGAGGATTCCCGTCGAAAGCCCCTCGCGAAATGGATAACAAGCACCCTGCCAAACGCCGTTGACCTGCTCGGTCGTAGCCCGCATCAGGATCGACTGTGTATAGTCGCCGAGGAACAGTTGGTTCTCGAAAGGACCAAACTTGCCCTGCGTCCGATCCACATTGAACGCACTAATCGATCGTCCCATTCGGATGTAGGGAAATATCACCGCATAAGGCACCAACTGCTTGACCCGGCTTTTCTCCGTGACTAAGCGAGAGCCCGAATTGGGCACCTCGGGTACAGGCCCTAGCTCGGGCGAGTAGGGATACCAGTTAAAGCTTGCCGGATGACCCTGAAAGCTACCCGGCGAGACAGCTTTCAAGCTGCAAGAACAGTTCCACGGCCCCTGGCTCTCGATGTAGAACAGCGAGCCATGCTCGTCAAACCCTATGCCACCCGGACTGCGCAGGCCGCTGGCAAAAGCAGTCGTTTTTCCATCCGCAGCGACCTTCATGATGAAGCCGCGATTCCAAGCATGGGAGTAATAGGACGCGCTCAATCCGAGCGCTACGAATTGATTGCCTTGCGCATCGAGCTTCGATCCGAATGCGTACTCGTGGTAGTTGGCATATCCCCAAGCATCCGAGATGGTCTCAAACCGGTCGGCAACGCCATCTCCATTGGAGTCGCTCACCCGCGTCAATTCGCAGCTCTGGGTTACTCGGAATGCATCGTCCTTCCATACCAATCCGAAGATTTCATCGAGCCCCGATGCGAATCGGTGAAAGGACGGTGTAGGCTTTTGTGCATCGATGCCATCGATCAAAAAAATCTCGCCATGCCTGGTGCCGACTGCGACTTGTCTATCGGGTAGCACGGCGAATGCGCCGGCCTCGATAACCGTGTCCTTGGGCAATGGAATATTCACGATCGGATAGAACTCACGCTCGCGCTCCTCGGTCCCCCATCGCTTGCCAACGTCCTCTGCATAGACGAAACTCACGGCGACAAAGGCCAAGGCGATCAGACTGCATAGCAAATCATGAAAACAATTACTTGAGCGGTTCATACACAAGCTCCAATGTGGATTTGCCTTGGGGAATCTCCAAACGCAGCAACAATTCGGATTGTTTCGGCTCGTTGGACAAGACTCTCAATTTCGCGTCGATCGCGTGAATGTCGGGAATGCTCAGTCGCAAGCGACCACTGCGGAAGACTTGATCGGACTCGCGGACCACATCTCCGACCAGCACGCGGAACCAAAGCGTCTGCGCCTCAGGGGATTCAAACTGCAAGACCCGCTTGAGTCCTCGCTGCGTGGCGTCGCCGACTGCGACCGTGCGATCTTCGATGTCGATCCTGCCGCTGCGGTACTGGAACGTCGGGATTGAAAATTCGCCTAGATAGTAGCCGCGAAACTGATAACCGAGATTCTTTGGATAGAGCGGATCGGGATTGGTAGGAGCCTCTTTGGTCATCACCGGCAACAACGGCCAAGGTGTATTTTCATCGGCTAGAGAAACAAACGAGACGTCTTGGGCGAGCGTGATCGGCTCGCTGGCTGGATTGAAATCGCCCGAACCCTGACCGCTCCAATTGACTCCAATGAAGTTTCCTTGCCATATCGCCGACAGAGTTCCTGTCTCGGCGTTGAAGGCATAGCTGAGTTTTTCAGGTAAGCCCACCGCGATCCCTCGGAAACCAGCAACACGACTGCGTCCTCGATGAACCGCGGCTTGGTCGCCAACCTCGATCCTGGTACTGACGGCTCGAACGCCCGATGGGTCGGCGGCCGAAGTGCCCAGCGAGAGGTAATACCAAATGGCCTCGATCTGTCGATCCGAGTCACCCTCCAAAATCGACTTGAATGCAGAAACACCGTCAGGCCAAGCCGACGGCATGACGGTGCGGGGGCGAAAGGCTCCAGGATTTCGGAGATACCGATTGAACCACTCTGGCTCGAGTCGCTCGTAGCTCGTCAGTAGCTCGATCCCCTGATTCACGTTGGCTGCTTTGGAATTGAATCGGTGGCAAGCAACGCAATTGGCCCCCTTGTCGCCGAGCAGTTCTCGGCCCGCGGCGCGTATGAGTTTCTCTTGCTCTCGCTCTTTTTCGTTGCGACCCTCTGGACTTGGGATATTCATTTCTGGGCCGTTGAACACATCCAGCCGACGGAACAGTCCAGGTAGATGCTCTAGGTTCTTCGCCCCATACTGCGGCATTCGAGTCACCATGTAGTTTCGAACGCTTTCACCGTCGAAGAGCACTTTCTTCAACCAAGTCGGCTTGAGCTTGGCCCCCATGTGCGTCAGCGGTGGTGGGATGCGACCGTCGTCGCCTAGATTCAATTCACTCCCTTGAAAGAAAGCATTGTGGGCGTCATGCACACCCCCATACTCGTCGCGAACATGGCACGCAACGCATCTAAAGGCTGTCAGTGTTTTCGCCAGTGCGTCCTTGTCCGAGTCAACAGCAGTCTCTCCTGCGATCGCTGCGGCGATGGCCACACGCTGATTCTCTTCGAGAGCGAATCGCGGACTGCGAACATTCGCAAATTTGGAGGAAGGAATGGACAAGCATCCGCGAGTCAGATCGGCTTCCTTGAGCGACCCAACGGGCCGGGCCGCTACGATGCTCTCAAGTGCATGTCCCTCAAGTGCATGGCAAGCCGCGCAGTTCAACGCTTGAAAGTACGTCTTTCCAGCCTCAACCAACGCCGCATCAGGAATCAATGTCTCGTAGTTAGGTGCTTGCTCTCCGATAAGATATCCGGCGATCGCGAGCGATTCGTTCCTTGTCAGCTTCATGTCAGGCATACGACCAGAACTTCGAACTTTCAGGGGTTGAAATAGAAATTCAGCCAGCGCTCGGACGCTGTACTTTCCGCCGACATGCTCGAGCGCCATAGCGATCGGCTTGGTCGACTTGCTTAAGTCGCTGGTCGGAACAGCTTGCTCGCTGTCTTCGTCCTCTTGTTGTTGATTAACGCTGTTTTGCAGGTCCGAAAGAGCTTCCTTGGGTCCATGGCAAGCGACGCATCCGATCGAATGATACAGCTCCTTGCCGAGCTCGCGATCGATCGACTCGGTAGGTTCTTCTGGAAAACCGGCACTCGAGAGCGAGATCAAGAAGTGTGTGAGCGCCTCGGCCATGGTTTTCCGCTCGGATTCCGATCGTGATGCCAACAAATCCGGCATCGTTGTGCCCGGGTGTGCTGTTAAAGGTGACTCAAGGAATCGCTGCAAGTACTCTGGCGAGATCCGCGTCCCGACTTGTGCCAACTCCGGAGCCATCTTGTCCGCAACGGACACCCGTTCAACGCCGGTATGGCATGCTGAGCATCGCAGTTCTGCTATCAGGACGCTGCCGGCTTGAATCTGTGTCAGAGGATGATGCCCTGATATCGCCGGATCGCCTGCAAGAGCCTGAGGGGTGGCAATCAGAATTGCAATCAACATGTAGATTCTATTCATAGTCGTTGCGATTGTACGCAATCTCCTGGTCTTCTGCCATCCAGCCGAGTGTTATCGATAGAAGGAAATCGGGCGCGGCTTGACACCGAGTTCGTCGTAGTTGAAACCGCTTTCGAGAGGTTCGTAGCTCCCGACGATTTCCACACTGCGGGTAGCCGAGATCGATTCCTCCATCCCGATGCACCAATAGGTGGAGTTGATCACGAGTCGGCGCAGGCCAGGACTTTTTAGGTCGATGCCGCTGCCCATCGTGCAATGAAAGACCCTCGCTGTTTTGCCGTCGCTGGTCTGCCAAGGCTTGACCCACGCTACCGGGAGTGGCTCGAGCTTGTCATTCGGCAAGTCATCCGGCTTGCGGCCCATCAAGGGTTGGCCCCATACAAGCGCGGTGCATTCGGCCGGGAGGTTTGTACCTTCTTTGTAGGTGCGATAGACATCCGAATCGCCCCAGATATCCGTTACGCCAGTGAGGATCGGATGCTGCGCATGCTCTTTGTCGAAAAAGCCACGCGTCGAGTCGGCGTGCCATCGTCCATGGTGATTCAGGAAGGACCCACCGAGGATGTCCTCGCCCCATCGGATTTGCTTGCCATGGATCTTGTAAGGGAGTGGACCTCGAAAGCCGTGATTAGCCGTGCGGAGCGCGATCAAGGGTTTTCCTGAATCGATGTAATCGACGATCTGCTGCTGCTCAGTCTGCGGCAGAGTCAGCAGACGCGTGAAGAAAATCACGAGATCTGCCGATGCCAAATGCTCTAGGCCGGGAATATG
>JAJTEK010000087.1:5000-26932 GCA_021299695.1 Pirellula sp.
TCTTGCCCCAAGGGCCTAAGTCCTATGACCGCACCTCCGAGTAAGCCTCCAAGCATCGATTCTCCCGGAATGCTTCACGACGCAGGTCCACCCTACGGAACTCCCCGCTGGATCGCCCCGAGCCAACTGCAATCCCTGATCGATATCCTGCGGATCGAAAACTATCGCGTCCTGGCGCCTACTCTCGATCAACACGCAATCGTCTACGACGAAATCACCTCGATCGGGCAACTCCCCAAAGGATACAGCGATTCCCAAGCTCCCGCTGTGTACCAGTTGACCCAAACTCCCTCGGCCCCAGAAAACCAAAAACTATTCCACTTCAACCTCGGACCTCACTCCCCTAAACAATTCCTCTTTCCTCCCAATTCGATCCTGCCTGGCCCCCAAAAAGCTGGCCCCCAAAAAGCGGACTTCAATGACGCAGATTCCAATCAATCCAGCGACAGCTCCCACGAACCTCAGCTCGTCCAACCGATGGCAATTCTCGGCCTACGCGCCTGCGAACTGGCCGCGATCGCCATCCAAGACCGTGTCTTGATGTCCCCACCCTTCATCGACTCGCAGTACGCGCTGAGACGCAAGAGCCTCTTCGTCATCGCTGTCCAATGCACCACGGCAGCGAGCACCTGCTTTTGCCACTCGATGAACACCGGACCCGAACTTCCTGGGCCCGAACTTCCTGGGCCCGAACTTCCTGGGCCCGATGCAAATCCAATCACCTACGATCTTGCTCTGACCGAACTGGTCCCCTCGAACCATTCCCAATTCACCCACGGTTTTTTGATCCAAGCCGGCTCGCGACGCGGTCAAGTCATCCTCGATCAACTCCCATCCGAAGAACCCACCCCCGAAATCCTCGAAGCTAAAAAACAGACCATCGAAGCAGTCCACAAGAAAATCCAAAGGGCGATGCCCTCTGGCCCCTCGAACATCGATGGCCAGCCGGGCGATCTGCGCGATGCTCTGCTGGCACGTCTGAATCACCCCCACTGGCAAAATGTCGCCGACCGATGCTTGTCATGCGCCAATTGCACGATGGTCTGCCCGACCTGCTTTTGCTCAAGCGTCGACGAAGTCTCCGACTTGCTCAACGAGTCTTCCATCCGTCAGCGCCATTGGGACTCGTGCTTCAACCCCGATTTCTCCCATACCTCAGGCGCTCCGGTCCGAAACACCGTCCGATCTCGCTATCGTCAATGGCTGACTCATAAACTGGCCACATGGTTCGACCAGTTTGACTCAAGCGGTTGCGTCGGGTGTGGCCGATGCATCACTTGGTGCCCCGTGGGGATCGATCTGACTCAAGAAGTAGCCAAACTCCTTGAGCCCTCCGATGCACCTCTTTTGAACGTCCCACCTAGGCTCCATCACCGATGAATTCCGAACGCTCTTCCTCCTTAGTCGACGTCCCCAATCCGCATTCCGATCCCATCGATCGGGACCCTTGGCATCCCCACAGTGCGACGATCAGGCGCATCGATCGCGAACTCGATACCCCCACATCGAGCGTCTTTACCCTCGAACTGCGGCTCGAACCGAGCCCCTATGCCGACGCGTATTGTTTCTCCCCCGGCCAGTTCAACATGCTTTTGTTGCCCGGGTCCGGAGAGGTGGCCATCAGCCACAGTGGCCCATCCATCGATCGAACCTCGAGGACGGTGAGTCCCGGAACTTTCTTGCACACGATCCGGGCCATAGGCCGTGTGACCAACGCCCTCGAGAAGCTGCGCGTCGGTGATGAGCTCGGTGTGCGTGGCCCTTATGGGACCTCGTGGCCTATGCAACAACTCATCGGCCAAGACGTTCTGCTGCTCTCGGGTGGATTGGGAATGGCTCCCTTGCGCCCGGTGGTCTACGCGATCGAAAGCCGACGCGATGATTTCGGCCGTGTCGATCTTCTCTACGGCTCGCGCAGCCCCGAGACCATCCTCTATGCCTCCGAATTGGATGCTTGGAAACGTGCCGGTATTGGGGTCGAAACGATCGTCGATCATGCGCAAGACCCACTCGTTGAAAACTCGCCATGCAAACCGACTTGGACCGGGCCGGTCGGAAATGTAACGCACTTGCTCAATCGCCGAAGTTCCCTTTTGGACTACCCAGATTTCCACCCTGAACGGACCCAAGTCCTCTTGTGCGGGCCGGAAATCATGATGCACCGATGCGCCCAGAGCGCTAGGAAACTCGGAATCCCCGCGAGCTCCATTTGGCTCTCGATGGAACGCAACATGCAATGCGGTGTCGGATACTGTGGACACTGCCAATGGGGACCGTTGTTTCTATGCAAAGATGGCCCGGTCGTCCCCTACGACTTGGCCGAGACTCTCCTTGAGATCAAGGATCTCTAAAGCATGGAAGAACCGATGAAAAACTCTTGTAAACCTTCCGTTGCGGTCGTGAAATTCGCCTCCTGCGATGGCTGCCAACTGACCCTCTTGAACTGCGAAGAAGAGCTCTTGGCACTGGCCGATCGTATCGAGTTTGCTCACTTTGCTGAAGCCTCCAGCGACCTGCGACCGGGCCCCTATGACCTTGCGATTGTCGAAGGTTCCATCAGCACCCCGAAAGACCTTCATCGTATCGTAGAACTCCGCGCGCAGAGCAAAAAACTCATCACCATCGGAGCGTGCGCTACGGCCGGAGGTGTGCAAGCTTTGCGAAATTTCGCAGACCATGAGGAGTTCAAAAAAGCTGTTTATGCCTCTCCGGAAATGATCGAGTCGCTGGCCGAATCGAGCCCCATCGCACAGCACGTCCAGGTCGATTTCGAGCTCCGCGGCTGCCCAGTCGATAAACACCAACTCATCGAGGTCGTTCTGGCCATGGCCAGCGGCCGACGCCCCAAAACCTCCACCGAATGCGTTTGCCAACCCTGCAAACGACGCGGCACGGTCTGCGTCGTTGTGGCCCAGAAAAAAGCCTGCCTCGGACCGGTCACCCAAGCCGGTTGTGGAGCGATATGCCCGGCCTACGACCGAGGTTGCTACGCATGCTTTGGACCTGCATCGCAAACCAACATGCAAGCCCTCTCCGAAGGCCTTCTGCTGAACCAAATGTCCAATACTCAGGCCTCGATGTACCTTCAATCGTTCCATCCTGCGTCGCCGGAATTCCAGAGTGAAAGCCGCAGGCTCGAGGAATCCCCCCGACGACTATGGCAGCTTCAACCTCCCTCTCGATCGTAGCACCCACCTACCTATGAGCCAACCGCGTTCCATCCGTGTTCCAATACTGACTCGCGTCGAGGGAGAAGGTGCATTGAACATCCGTCTGTGCGGTTCTCGGATCGAGCAAATCGAACTGAATATCTACGAGCCCCCAAGGTTCTTCGAAGCCCTTCTGCGAGGCCGACCGATCGAGGATGTCGCCGATATCACCTCGCGCATCTGCGGCATCTGCCCGATCGCTTATCAAGTCACGGCCGTCCAAGCCCTCGAGACGATCCTGGGCATTCGAATCCCGGAGCCCATCGCCGCGCTGCGCCGTCTGGTCTACTGCGCCGAGTGGATCGAAAGCCATGTGCTGCACATCCACCTGCTCCATGCCCCCGATTACTTCGATTGCCACAGCGGGATCGAATTGGCCAAGAAATTTCCCGATCAAGTCAAGCGAGGTTTGAAACTCAAACAGCTCGGCAATCGGATTCTCGAAGTCCTCGGCGGTCGGGCGATCCACCCGATCAACATCGCTATCGGTGGCTTTTATCGACTCCCAAAGACCAGCCAACTGACCGACCTGATCCCCGAACTCCAGAAGGCCCTTCAAGAGTCCATCGACGCGGCCCGCTGGCTTGGAAATCTCCCGTTTCCCGATTTCACGGCCCCTTACCATTACGTATCGCTGATCGACGCAGATCGTTACCCCATCGAATCGGGGCGTGTCGCAATCGGTCCGGACCAAACCATCGGGATGGAACTCTACGAGACCCATTTCCAGGAGTTTCAAGTACCCCATTCTACGGCTCTGCAATCGAAGTTCCTTGGTGCCGACGGCGCAAGCTCCGAGTACTTCGTCGGACCCATGGCAAGGTTGTACCACAACCAAGAGCGACTCGGACCGCAAGCCAAGCGTCTGGCTGACGAGTTGCGGTTCGATGCCCGCCGATGCAATCCCTTCCAAAGCATCCTGGCCCGGGCAATCGAGGTCGTCCATGCCTTCGAAGAGGCCTTGCGCATCGTCCAAGCCTTGCAAGACGGCCGCCTAGGTGGTCTTGTCCACAGAGTCTCCTACGAGCCACACGCTGGAATAGGCATGAGTGCGACCGAAGCTCCGCGAGGGCTGATTTTTCATCGCTACCAAATCGACGATGTCGGAAACGTCGTGTTTGCCAAGATCGTTCCGCCGACTTCGCAGAACCAAGCCCGCATCGAAGCGGATTTGCGGTTGCTCCTCGAGCAAATCCACCGCGACTCGGATCCATCGATCGCCTTGGCCTGCGAGCGACTCGTGCGCTGCTACGATCCGTGCATCAGTTGTTCGACGCACTTTTTGAAGGTCAAGATCCAGCGGGAATGAGATCCGAATCGCGAGAGATCCCCTACGAAGTTTTTGGAATCGGCTCGGCTCAAGGAGCCGACCAAGTCGGTTGGCAGGTGCTCGATCGATTGCTAGATCCATGGCACTGCAATCCGGCACGGTTGCACCGTTTGGAATCGCCGGTGGACTTGCTTGGGTTTGCAGCCGCGCTGCGAATCGATGAGCGAGCAACCCAAACCTGGGTCCTTGTCGACGCTTGCCTTCCAGAGTTCGTCTGGATCTATGGCATTGAAATCGGTGGATTCCAATCGATTCAGTGCGATAGGTCGCACGGGATCGATTGGGAACCCAATCCGCAATGCCAAGCTGCGATTGCAAGCTGCGCCGCGCAGATCGCTTCGCGATCGCTAGCAATTCAAATCGCTAGCAATCACTGATGTTGCGGGAAAGTACTCGATTTTGCTACAAGACCATCGGGTGAAGAAGTTGCTCGAGCCTGTGAGTCGAAAATGCTTTCCCGTTGGACAATCCGAAAGAAGTTGCAGATCGCGATGGTCGTCCTAGGACTGGTCATCGCCGTCTTAGGCTATAGCTCCTTCCGGGGCGTTTACGCCTACAAGGAGCTTGTCGCGACGCTGAGTTCCCGGGCAAGCGAGATCCCTCTTACGGCCGAACTGACCCGAGCGATCGACGACCTGAGGGTTGATCAGGAACCGGCACAAAGCCAGGAAATACTCACCTTCGCAATGCAGGAAACCGACCCTTCGAACAGCTACGCCCGCAAACCTTTTTCGGATCGTTTGCAACAGGTTCGCGAGATTTTGGCTAGGTACAAATCGAGGCTCGAGAGCTCCCATACCGATGCGTTGTTCCTTGCTGACCGAAGCGAAGAATTGGAAACCGCCGAGAAGATCGGCGAGCTGATCAACGAGATCGCTTGGCGAAACGGGCAGAAAGATCTGATGACCCATCGTGTAGCGCGTCTGCAACAAGAACAAGATCTCGACCAATTGGGCGAACTTGCCCACCAACTGCCCAATCTTCTGACCCGCCGGATGGTCAGTTTCCGGGATGAAGTGCGCATCAGGTATCGAACGTGGATCATCATGGCTTGGAGCAGTGCGATCCTGGCCATAGGGATGCTCGTGGGGCTGTTTGTCTATGCCCGCTCGGCGGTGGTTCGACCATTTAAGAACCTCTTGTACGGTGCGCGACGGGTAGCCAATTGCGATTTCGCCTATCGGATCCACACCTCGAGCTCGGATGAAATCGCCGAATTGGCCCACGCGATCAACCTCAGTGCACAGAGTTTCCTGGCGATCCAAAAAGACCTTAAAGAGCAAGTCCGTCAGCGCTCCGAGGAGGTGATCCGAAACGAGCAACTCGCGAGCGTCGGTTTTCTGGCCGCCGGTGTGGCGCACGAAATCAATAACCCGCTTGCCGCGATCGCCTGGAGCGCCGAGGCGCTCGAAGCCCGATTGCACCGAATCTTGCATCCGGTCATGGAAGAGACTCTAGAACACTCGGCCAAACCGACCGAAAGCCTTGCCGGTGCCGATCTCGATACGCTCCGAACCTACCTTCGGCGCATCCAAGACGAGGCCTTCCGATGCAAGGGCATCACCGAGCGGCTATTGGACTTTTCTCGGCTCGGGACGATCCAACGCAAACAACAGACCGACATGAACGAGATCGTCGAGGATGTCGTCGATATGGTTCGGCATTTAGGTCCCTACCGCTCGCAGAAAATCGAAGTCGAGATCTCCGATACCCCCGCGATCGCTTGGGCAAGTCCTCAGGAAATGACTCAAGTGGTTTTGAACCTCGTTACCAATGCCCTGGAATCCCTCGATCCTGATTCCAAGTCCGGGGTCGTTCGAGTCAAAGTCCACCATCGGCCTGAACAGGACCAAGTCCACTTGGTGATCGAAGACAACGGTTGCGGGATGGACCAGGAGGTCCTCAAGCATTTGTTCGAGCCGTTCTTTACAAGACGACGCGACGGACGCGGTACCGGTCTGGGCTTGCCGATCACCAATCGCATCATCACCGACCACGGCGGGCGAATCACCCCGCGCAGCGACGGGCCTGGACTCGGCTCTCGATTCGAAATCACCTTGCCTTCGAAACTAACCAACGACTCCCTTTATGACAACCAAAACCAACTCGCCGTCGCCTGAATCCTTATCGATTCTGTTTGCCGACGACGAGAAAGAATTGCAAGAGATCGCTCGGATGGAACTGCCGTTCTACGGACACCGAGTCACGGTCTGCCCCGATGGCTATACCGCCATCGCCGCGCTGGAAAAAGACCAATTCGACTGCTTGATCGTCGACTTGGATATGCCTGGGATCAACGGCATCCAAGTCATCGAGAGAGCGGCGGTTCTCTCGCCTGCGACCGAGGCGATTGTACTGACTGGAAAACGTTCGCTCGAAACGGCGATCGCCGCGCTGCGATTCGGTGTGATCGATTACTTGAGCAAGCCCTGCCGTTTCTCCGAGCTCAACGAGCTCTTAGCTCGCGTCTCTCAGCGCCGGCGGCTCAAGCAGCGGACGGCCGAACTCGAGCGATTGGAACGAAGCCGAAGCTCACGCCCCACCCAGATCGTCGGTGACTCCAAAGCGATGCAGGCGATCGCCAAACTCGTCTCCCGCGTCGCACCGACGACCAGCACGGTCTTGATCCGCGGTGAAACCGGGTGCGGTAAAGAGCTCGTCGCTCGCTCCGTGCACGAGAGAAGCTTGCGTTGCGACAAGCCATTTATCGCCATCAATTGCGGAGCGCTCCCAGAACACCTTATCGAGAGCGAACTGTTCGGTCACATCAAAGGTGCCTTCACCGGTGCGGATCTGCACCGCCAAGGGCTCTTCGAAGCTGCCAATGGAGGAACCATCTTCCTCGATGAAATCGGCGAACTCCCATTGGCTATGCAAGCCAAATTGCTCCGAGTGCTCGAGAGCGGCGATCTGCGACGCGTCGGGGACAACCAAATCATCCATGTCGATACCCGCGTCGTCTGCGCAACTCACCGGGACCTCGAGACGATGGTCCAAGCCGGCACGGTTCGCGAAGACCTACTTTTCCGCATCAATGCCTTCGAGATCCATGTACCACCCCTTCGACAACGAAGCGAGGATGTCATGGCGCTGGCCAACTACCTGTACCTTCGGCACCATCCCGAGCAAGCATCGATCGAAGAGATTTTCTCACCTGAAACCATCGAGCTTTTGCTCCAACACCCATGGCCAGGAAACGTCCGCGAGCTCGCAAACGTCATCGAACATGCAACGATCCTGTCGGAATACCCACCGATCCTTCCCGAGCACCTCCCCCGCCACTTGGTAGAACGCAAACTGCGCAGGGACATCAAGGACGCTGCGGCCAACCCGATCGCCTTACCGATCCGAGAAGCCCCCAAGAGCCTTAAAGAACTCGAAGTCCTCGCGGTTATCGAGGCTGTACAACGGCACAATGGAAACAAGGCCGCGGCGGCCGACGAGCTCGGAATCAGCATCAAAACGCTCTACAACAAACTCAATTCGGCCGAGGCCGGCTCGAAGAAAGCCGCTTAGGAGCACCGCGCTTCAACACCGTGCCGAAGCCGACACGGCGATGGACTGGCCAGGCTAGAAGCCAATCCCACGTGCCCAGCAGAGTTATCTGTTGGTGAGCCAATCGAGTTTCCGCAACATCTCCAAAAAAACCAAAAAACACCGACATAAATCCATTGGGAATGTGCCTAAGCCACCTATCTACCCATGGAATTGCGACTGGGAAAATCCAGTTGCTATCGTCGCTAGGAACCTGGATATGCCCCAAGTTAGACCGATTTTGAAGCAAGCGGATCGATTCCTCAAGTTCCTGATCGTCCTCGGGACTATCGTTTACCTAGCGGAGATCTCAACGCGCACCAGTAGCGACGTTCCGCGGCAATACGTATTCCTTTGGGCCGAAGGTCTCATCGCTTTGATATTCACGATCGAGTATGCCTTGAGATGGATCGACGATGCCCAAGATCACTACGGTTGGCATTACCCCTACTCGCCCCTTGGGATTGTCGACTTGGTTTCTATCCTCCCGTTTTGGATAGGCTTATTTGCACCCATCGGTTGGGTACATTTTTTACGGGCGTTTCGGATTTTTCAACTGCTCAAGTTCTTTCGATACAATCGATCCTTGCAATTGGTTGCCCTAGGTTTTTACCGTGCTTGGCCTGCGCTTAAACCTTTGCTTTTTAGTCATTTTGTGGTTGGATTATTCTGCACCGCATCCATTTATGAAGCGGAGTACGAAGCCCAACCCGAGAAGATGCGAGATCTTTTCGATGCGGCTTACTTCACCATGGTCACCGTCGCTACCGTCGGTTACGGAGACATCACCCCGGTGACAACTTTAGGTCGAAGCATCACGATGTTCACCTTCGTCACCGCACTTGCAATCTTCGCTGGGATCCTAGGTGTTTTCGGAGCCAGTTTTTATAAAGTCATGGAGGAGGAGCTCGATCCGGACATCGATCCCATCGCCGAATTTCAAAAGGAATCCGAGCGTCAATTGCGAGCTTGCCATTCCCGCTAGGGATTATGACCCAGCGATTCTCTCGAATGTCACGGGTAGTCCACCAGTCCTGGGCCTGACCCGCTGCATTATTTTTTAACCACGGACGACACGGAAAACACGGAAACAAATCGCAGCAAATTCAAGCCCTATGTCCGTGTATTCGGTGCGTTCTGTGGTATTGATCTGCGCATCGAAAGTTCCCACGTGCACAGCAGCGTTACTTGTTGGTTGCCGAGGATGACTTTGCCAAGGCGGCAGGCGTGGCGAAGGTAACGGAACGACAAGGAGGCAACCGGATGGCTGCCTCCTTGTGTTGAAAACCGATCGTATTCAAAAAGCAAGGAGTTACACCATACTCTTGCGTCTTGCGCGGTAAGCCATGCCGAGCGCACCGAGGCCGAAGATCGCCATCGAAGTCGGTTCGGGTACGGCAGCGCTACTGACGAAACTGTATTGCCCAATGACTTGGGGTAGACTGGCTGGTTTTAGCCCGGAGGGCGACACTTCTCTGCCATTAGTGCGTAAGCCACCGGACCCTGGCAACAACACAACCACTCCATATCCTTCAGATGCGCTAGCATCCATTTCAGATGCTTCGCATTTTACTTACTATCTTATTTAGCAAACACATGCTCAGCCTCTAAAGTTACCACTCACCCCATGTTCAATCAAAAAGGTGCTTGGCAAAGCCCCCGAGCTCGATGGTGGGTTGCGCGGCAAGGCAGCGAACGATTCGCGTTCCTTGGACGTAGCCACCTGCTTGGACGTAGCTACCTGTCGCCAGACGGTGAAAGCTTTACTCGCACCGCCCCACCGCTTGGCGGCGGATGGCTAAGATTTGCAGCAGATCAAATGAATATTTGCTAAAGAAGCAAAGAGGGTTACTTCTTCATCCTCTTACTAAGCAACCCGCCCAATCCAAGCAGCGTCCCAATCAGCATCGAACTAGGCTCGGGAACTGCGTTGGGGGTCCCGTACAACGAATCGATATCAGATTGGTTTAAGGCGTGATTGTAGATTCGTATGTCATCTATCGCACCATCAAAAACGCCTGCGTTTGCGTGCGTTGAATCGCGAATGTTTCCTATTCGGAGTGGAGCACCGCCCATGTATGGTGTAACATTCACCACCGATGCAACGCCCTCAAGTACTCCATTTACATAAATTTTGAGCGACTGCCGATCGTAGACCGACGCGACATGGTACCAGGCTCCATGAATTTTTGTATCTGAGACAACACCATAGTCCTGATCGTTCGCGGAATCCTCCAGGCCTATCCCGAATCGACTATTTGCGCCCCAGGATAATGCATAGTTGTCAGGGTCACCGGGACCGGCAAGTTTCCAGATAATTGGATTGTTGCGTCCATCCGAGGAAGGGTTGCTTGGTCTGGCCCACGCGGACAACGAAAAAGGGCCACTCAATGATAAGAGACCTCCAGAGTTCTGAACTACTATTAAATCATCAATATTATCAAAATTGTATGCGGAATTCAGATTGCCGAAACGATCAGCAATTAACGTCGCGCCTATCACTGTGCCGTGAAGACCATTTCCACTACCGTCGTTCGCGTTACCAGTAAAATCGTAAGACGCAACAACTGCTGCGAAACAGAGATTCGGAAGCAAACACAAAACCGAAAAAACGATTAAAAAAATCTTTCGGAAGCTCATAGGAATACTCCAGATACATAATTTGAGATTTGAGGAAATTTAAACACCGGCGATTGAAGGCCCTTGCATCGATGACTACATGGGCCAGTCGTGATTTTTCTACATTCGAAGTTGCCTACCAAAACGTGTGCTAGTGTTTAGCGGCATTTCGGTAAGCGGAAGGGACCCTAATTGACTTTTGCAAAGCGCACGGGTCATTAACAGGTTGATTCAAGGTGCGCCCTTGTTTCGTTTCCAGCTCGCTCGAACATCCCTTTATAAGTTGGTGAAACCTTGATCATCGACTTCCTGCAATGACCAGTGGAAAGCACTAGTTTGGCGATCAACTCGTCAGCAGCCAAGAATCTCCGATTTGCTTTGCGCCGAGCCGGCGCAATCGCGAAATTTTTTTCTTGACATCACTCGCATTTTCTATTTGAGGACGAGGTTCTATGGGAATGCGGCTTTTAGATTTTTTCTCGCTTTGAGCACAAATCGAAATCAGTCTTGTCCTAGGAATAAGGGGAAATCTCTTACTTCACCATGGTCACCGCCGCTACCGTCGGTTACGGAGACATCACCCCGGTGACAACTTTAGGTCGAAGCATCACGATGTTCACCTTCGTCACCGCACTTGCCATTCCCGCTTGGGATCATGATCCAGCGATTCTCTCGAACGTCACGGGTAGTCCACCAGTCCTGGGCCTGACCCGCTGCATTATTTTTTAACCACGGACGACACGGAAAACACGGAAACAAATCGCAGCAAATTCAAGCCTTACGTCCGCGTATTCGGTGTAGTCGGTGGTATCGACGAGATTTGGATCCGCTCCGTGATTCCCCGGGAATTCTTATTGATCTGGATTGTCGATCAACGACTTGAGTCGATCGCTAAGCGGTTTTGGGAATTTCGCAACCCAACTTTCGTCCAAAAGACCAACCTCGATCATGTCTAGAAGGTGAACACGGTCTTTGAGTCGAAACGAATTCAATTTCATTCGAACAAGCCGCTCCAACGGCAAGATTCGAATACCGTCTCCGTATTCGATTGGTTCGACATCGGGGTTTGGCTCGAAGTCGTCCTGCTTGACCATACAGTTCGCCAGGACGATGTGAATTGCATAGCGAGCCGAATCGTCTTTTCCTTCGAGAAACATGTCCGAACCAGCCGCTTTGCGGTAGTGGTATCCATTTGCCGCCATGACCTGTTTGACTTGTTCAAGATCCTCCGGGCGAATCAAAATATCGACATCGTTCGTGGCACGTACGGCTCCGGGGTCGACCTGAGCCACCCAAACTCGCACTGCATTGCCTCCGACGATCGCAAAGGGAATCGAAGTAGGCTCCAGAATAGATACGGCTTTTCTAAGACGCAACTCAACTCGATCCATCGACTCCCCGATTCTTTGCCAGAGTTGATCTCCGACCACCGTCAATGCTGGATTCATTTCTTTTCCCTCCGCAAGTTACTTGAAGTATACCACAAAACGCGGAAGCCTAAAAAATGGCTCTTTCTTTACGCTGCACGACAATCACTTTCGCTGGCCACTGTTTTGGCTCGGCGTAAGCAGCGGCGAGCTTGCGTTTCCAATGCTTCCTAGGAGGTTGGCGAGCTGCCGATCGACTGGTAGAATGTTGCAACTGAAGCTCTGGATCGTTCGCGATCGGGCTGTTGTAGGCTCGCAGTTGATGCAAGGTGATTTATGCTCTCGGGATTCTCTCTGCGTGGGATGCTGACGTTCGGCTCGGCAATCGTCTCGATCCTATCGCTAGGCTCATCGTGCCTTGCTCAGCGACCGAACATTCTGTTTCTCTTCGCCGACGACTATGGCCGATTCGCTAGCGCCTACAGAGAACATGAGCCCAACGAGCCACTTCAAAAGCTCGTGCGAACTCCCAACATCGATCGCATCGCCCAACGCGGAGTCCTGTTTCGCAAAGCCTTTGTCTCGGCCCCAAGCTGCACGCCATGCCGAAGTGCCCTGCTCTCGGGCCAGCATTTCTGGAGGACCAAAGAAGCCTCCATTCTCCAGGGTGCCAGGTGGGAACCGAGCCTCCCTGCATTTCCTCTTTTGCTCCACGAGGCCGGCTACCACATCGGGGAGAGCTTCAAAGTATGGAGCCCCGGCTCACCGGTCGATGCACCTTATGGGGCCGGAAAATTCGCCTACGAAAAATCGGGCAGACGCTGGAACGACTTTTCAGAGAACGTTACGCAACTGGTCAACCAAGGCATACCTTTCGAAGAGGCCAAACAAACACTCCTGGACGAAGTGGCTTCGAACTTCGATCAGTTCCTCGGGGATCGCCCCGAAGGCAAACCGTTCTGCTACTGGTTCGGACCGACCAACGTCCATCGCCAGTGGGTCCAAGGCTCCGGGAAACGACTTTGGGGATTCGACCCCGAGGAGTTCCAGGGCAAGCTTCCAGCGTTCCTGCCCGATGTGCCCGTCGTTCGAGAGGATCTTGCAGATTACTTCGGAGAGATCGCCGCCTACGATGCGGCCGTCGGCATGCTGCTCGATCGGCTCGATTCGAGCGGGCTTGCCGATTCGACCATGGTCATCGTCAGTGGCGACCATGGACCTCCGGGTTTTCCCCATGGCAAATGCAATCTTTACGACTTTGGAACTTCGGTGGCACTGGCGATCTGTGGACCGCAGATTCCTGCCGATCGGACGATCGACGATCTGGTCAGTCTGACCGATATCGCGCCGACGATTCTCGAATCGGCCGGCCTGCCGATCCCCGAGAGCATGACGGGAAAAAGCCTCTTGGCGATGCTTCGCAGCGAGCGGAGTGGCAAGCTCGATCCGAATCGAACCGCCGTATTTGTCGGTCGAGAGCGGCACGTCGAGTCGGCCCGCGCTGACTTTAGCCCCTATCCCCAACGCGCCATACGGACCGACGACTATCTGTTGATCATCAACTTTCGACCCGACCGCTGGCCGCTCGGGGACCCTTATGGATTGGACGCCCCTGAGCCACCCACTTACGAGCAGATTCAAAGAAACACCCGTACGACGCATCCGGACGAAGATGCAGGACCCACGAAAGCTTGGTTGATCACCCATCGGGACGATCCGCTTTATAAGCCGTTCTATCAGAGGGCTTATGGCAAGAGACCTCGCGTGGAACTCTACGACCTCAGAAGCGATCCGCAACAGATGACCAATATTGCCCAAGAGCCACAGTACCAGAGTATTCGCAGCGAGCTCGAGGATCGGCTGATCCAGGAGTTGACCGCCACCGGGGATCCCCGGGTAGAGCTAGAGGGGCAATTCTACGAAACCCCACCGATGTCGGGTCCATTGGTCCAACCAGTGCCCACGAGCAAGGCCAAGCAGCGTTAGACGATCGAGCTTCACGGGACCAGCAGGTCTTCTACTTCTTCGGATCCAAGTTCGCCTCGAGTTGCTCTTGGGTGACCTTCGAGGCAACCCCCTTCTCAGGAATCTCTGCCTTGGCCAACCACAAGCAGGCGTTGAGGATCAATTTGCGAAATGAGTCATTTCCCCAATTGTTATGGAAGTGACCGCCGGTGAAGCCAAATCCTCGACCCGAGTCAGGGCGTTCGACAGTCCAGAGCATCGCCTCGGCTCGGCCTAGATTGGCTTGGATATGCGGATAAGGCCCCGGTGGGTAGACATAGGGTCCGTTTCGGACCGCATCGGAGGGGGCTGCGACCAAGATCGGCACGAACTTGCCACTGCTCGAGTCGGCTGGCGAAGCGCCTGGAAGATCGTTCACAAAACGCATGTTGAAGTACCACTCGTCCTTGACCGAGAAAGGTTCAACCCCACGGGTGATAGGATGTTCGGGCAATTGAGAGAATTCCGGCGACCACATCGGATTGCAGGAGAACATATGCTCGTAATGGCCGCCAATCCACTTCTTGAACTCCTTGCCCGCTTGGTCTGATACGATCTCGACGGCATAGTGCATGCATCCGATCCCTACCCCTTTGCCCGCAAGCTCATCGATCTTTTTAAGGCGTCGTCCCGACTCTTGAACCGCTTCGTGTCCTCCCCCCCCATCCATATAAAAGACGATCGCATCGGCTCGATCCAGCACCGATTCGTCCTTGGGCCAGCCATTGAGCGAGATGTCTGCGCGGACCGGTAATCCGCTTTCTTGGAGGCATCGCGCAAGGAGCTGAACACCAGCGTTGAACTCGTGCATTCGAGGGGGGTGCGAGGGTCGGCCTGCAATCAACACGATGCGTTTTACTGCCGAGCCCTCAGGGGATTGAGCGCAGAGCGAATGGTCTCCAAAGAGCCCGATGCTTGTGTGCGTCAGCAATCCAAAAATCAACATCCAGCATGCTCGAGGAAAGCCCATCGCTTTATGCTCCAGGGAAAAGGAAATTAAAAAAGGGGGGATTTGAGGCAAGAACCACTGGCTTGCCGGCGGCTAAACCCAAGCAACCCGAGTGGTTTGGTTTAGGGGGTTTAGTTTAGAGGGCTCAGTTTAGCTAGCATACGCCCGATTCTTTGGAAAATTTTTCCTGGCGGGGAAAACCCGTGACCAAAGGTGTCACGCTCGGAGTGCAAAATAGATTCCGTTGAGTCTGTGAATGAACCACAAGCCAAACCGGGAGGGAAACCATGCTTGCACTGAGTCGATTGGTAGGAGAACGGATTTTTATTGGCGACGACATTGTCATCGAGGTCCGAAAGATCACGGGTGCTCGAGTGGTCATTGCCGTTGGAGCACCGGACGATGTGGTGATCGACCGGGAGGAGGTTTTCGCACGCAAGTGCGACGAGGATCCCAGGTGCAATCGAAGCGTCCGGGAGTCGGAGGTGCTCTATGCGAATCGTTGAGTCCGAGTAACCAAACGGCTCGACAAAACGGATCGATCGTGCGGAGTCGATTCGCCCCGTTGTTTCGCCGCGTTATTTGGCTGCGACCGTGTCGCGGATTTTTTCCAGAAGCTTCTTCGTAGCCCTGATCCCATCGTCAGGGCTCAATCGGGAACCTTCGTACTCGATTCCGACCCAACCGCGGTAACCAGCGTCCAAGACGATTTTCATCATCTTTGCAAAATCGATCTTCGACTCGTTACCTTGCTCATCGAAATCGTAGCTTTTGGCCGAGACGGCTTTGGCAAGAGGCATCAAATCCGTGACACCTTGGTAGCGATCGTAGTCGTAGAAATTTCCGAAATCCGGGAGGGTTCCGCAGTTCTCCATACCCGTAGCGCGGATCGTCTCCGAGAGCCACTTGCCATTGGAACTCAATCCACCGTGGTTCTCGACGATCACGTTGATCCCCAAAGGTTTGGCGTATTCGCTCAGGCGGCGTAGGCCGTCAGCAGCTAGCTTGGACCCCTCCTCATAAGGCTTATCGGTCTCTGCATTGACCCGGATCGAATGGCAGCCTAGATACTTCGCCGCGTCGACCCACTTGTAGTGGTTCTCGACGGCCGTGGTACGCTTGGCCGCGTCGCTGTTGCCCAGGCCTCCTTCTCCATCGATCATGATCAGGACGTTGGTGACCCCAAGATCGCTGGTCCGTTTCTTCATCTCCTCGAGGTACTTCGCGTCTTTGGCTTTGTCCTTAAAGAACTGATTGACGTACTCGACGCCATCGATGCCGAATCGCTCTTTGGCAATTTTCGCAAAATCTAAATTGTCGATCTCTTTTGCAAACAGGGGCTTGTGCAACGACCATTGAGCAAGCGAAATTTTGTAAGCCTTACCAGGTGCGGTGTCTTGACCCAAGCTCCATCGGGAGTTGGCCGAGAGAGCTACAGCCGCTGCGGAACTAGCCAGGAAATGTCGTCGATTGGTGGATTGCATAAGGACCAGAGGTTATAAAGAGGCCAAAGGGTGGGGAAGGAGGCTTGGGTTGTAAAGCCCGTCGTTGCGCTTTTGATTTTATTTTGGGTCGGTATCCCGGGCAAGCAACACAGCAGCAGGAAATTCAAAAACAATCCATCCTATGTCCAAACGACCCTCCCAAAGATCCCCGCTAGAAGACTCCTCGGGCGAACCGGAACTGATCCTTCTGGAAGTCGATTGGGACAGCGAATCGCCGATCCCCCAGGAGATCGAAGTGTTGCTAGCCAAGGCCGACCAAAGGCTACAAGCCTATTGGGACTCATGGCACCGACGGCCGATCGAGCAGTATGTCGCTTGCGACTTTCGCGATGTTTATCGCGCCATGCATGCTGTGAAATCCCATGACCTCCCGATCGGAAACCTCTTTTGCGAATGGGGATGCGGATTTGGGATCGTCACGGCGATGGCGGGAAAACTCGGTTGGGATGCCGTCGGGATCGAGGCCGAGGAGTTTCTGGTTGAACAAGCCCGACAGTTCGTTCGTTCCGAGAACATCCCTGCCGAAATCTGGCATGGAAATTTCCTGCCAAGCCGCGCCGAGCGATTGGCCAAGCGTCAAGCCAACCACGCCTCGTTGTTCCACCAAATCCCCAGCGTCTATTCATCCCATTCCTTGGCCGTCGACGACTTTGCCACTATCTTCGCCTACCCCTGGCCTGGCGAAGACTACTTTCTCAAGGATGTCTTTAGGCACTATGCGGCCGACCGAGCTATCTTGGTGATGTTTCTGGGACCTTACGAAATCGAAATCTATCGCAAGCAACACCAGGGCTCTTAGACCTTTTCTACCCCATAAATTTTGCGGGAAAGCCGGAGTCCCGGAGTTAACGAGTCGAACTGCGGAGAACCTGCGCCAAAAGAGGCAGGAGTTGTTTTTTGCGACTGACAATGTTCGGCAACTCGTACAGACCGCGATCCAGACACGGATAGTTGATCTCGTCCCAGGCATCGGATTCCTTGGACAACAACAGAAGCGACCCATTGCTGACCACGTCGGTCACTAGCAATGCGGAAAAGTGCAACCGCTGTTTGTTGGACAACTCTTCGAGCCCTTTTCGGAGCTCTTCTTTGCGATCCCAGAACAGATCGAATCCGGTCTCTTCGATCTGTGAGATGGAAAAACGAATTCCAAGCTCGGTAAACTCCTTGCAATCCTCTCGGACCACTTCGGCTGGCGAGCAGTTGCGAAGCGCCGAGCCGATCTCGAAAAACTCCTTGGCGTAGAGCTCAAGGTCCACTTTGCACAATTTCTCAAGCCAAGCCAAGATATCGCGGTCGACTTGGGTCGTCGTCGGCGAACGCAGATAGAGCGTATCGGAAATGATGCCTGAGGCCATGCACAATGCGATCCCGGCCGAGGGCTCGATCCCCGCGGCGCGGTATTGCCGGGCCACGAGCGTGCAGGTTGAACCGACCGGCTCATTGATAAAGCGTATCGGTTGGGTTGACTTGAGCGAGCCTCCGATGCGGTGATGATCGAGGACCTCGAGAATGTCGGCATCCTCCGCACCGTTGACCGCTTGACTCAATTCATTGTGGTCGACGAGCACTAGTTTGGGTTTGGTCGGATTGACCAGATCCGATTTGCTGACGGCTCCGACCAATTGGCCTAAGTCGTTGACCACCGGAAAGATCGCTTGTTGGATCCGTTCGGTCTTCAATCGAGCTTCGTCGATCGGTTGCTTGGAGGACAGGGTGACAAAGTCCTCGTCGATTGCAGAATCGATAAACTGGGAGGACTTGATTCGCATAGCCGTCGTCGCAGTGTCATACGGGCTGCGCAGGACCGATACCCCACGGGACTTTGAGAGTTCGACGAGCCCTTCGGATAATGCATATCCACCGGTGATGATGATCGCACGCACGCCGTGTTCGACTGCCGGAAGTTGGATCGTGGGTCGATCGCCGCAGACGACCATGAGTTTTTCAGCGGGGAACTGTTCCATCCGCTCGGTGAATCCCCCTGCGCTCATGGCGCCGACCATCACCATGAGTTCGTCGTGCTGTTCTGGGTCGATCGAATACTGGAAGGAACCTCCTAGGATTTCTCGCACTTTGCCCAAGCTTGTGCGGACCGTTCGTGTCTTGAGCGGATCGGCATCGTCGCGAAAAATCAGATCCATCAGTTGCAGCAGCGACAGGATACCGACGACCTTTCGATCCTCATCGACGACCGGAATGGCTCGCACATCCTGGCCCTTCATCCGTTGGTAGACTTCGTAGAAAACCTCTCCTCGCTTGGCCGTCACTGGCCCCTGGGCACAGAGGCTCAGGACCTCGGGCCGCACATCCATGACGATTCTTGGGGGGGCCACACCAGCTCGTTTCAAAACGAATTCGGTACGTTGGTTCGGAGTGCCACAGCAAGCGGCGATCGCATCGGGACGATGGGTTTTTTGTAAAAAATCCGCGTACGCGATCGCCGAGCAAATCGCATCGGTATCCGGATTTCGATGTCCAAAAACCAACGTGCTCATAAAATCTTGATCCCAATCAATCCTGAGAAAAACCAGAGGTTTTATAGACTCCGAACCTCGAAACGAGCCGCGAATCTTGCAACCTGGGCGAACCGAGCGGAAGTCTAACAGATCTTATCCTATCCTAGCAGGGAAAAATTGACGCATAGAAGGATATTCGATACCTAGATACCTACTTGCAAACTTGATCGTCCCAAGCGACCATGGAAACTCTGCCGGATGCGTCGTTTGTCCAGACGTGCCCCACTCCTTTACGATGGATTTAACATGCTTGATATTCAGCTTCCCGATGGAACCGTTGTCTCCCATCCGGACGATGCTACCCCCCTTTCGATCGCTAATTCGATCGGTTCGAGACTCGCAAAAGCCGTTGTTGCGGCCCAAGTCGCTGGAAAAGTCATCGACGCGACCGGCCCTCTGAAGCCTTTTGACAACGGCTCTCCGATCCCCTTGAGACTCTTGACCGAGAAAGATCCAGAATCGCTCGATGTGCTCAGGCACTCTAGCGCCCATATCATGGCCCGGGCCGTCATGAGGCTCTATCCGGAGGTCTCGCTTGCCTTTGGTCCGACCATCTCCAACGGCTTCTATTACGACTTCTTGATGCCGCACAAGCTGACCGAGGAGGACTTTGCCAAAATCGAGCAGGAAATGGCCGCGATCATCGCCAAGTCCGAGCCGTTTGAGCAATTCTCGCTCAATCGCCAAGAGGCCGTACTGCTTTGCAAAGACATGAATCAGGGGCTCAAGGTCGAGCATATCGAAACCGGACTAGCCAGCCACCCTGAATTGGGCTTTTACCGCCAAGGCGAATTTGTCGACCTGTGCCGCGGGCCCCATATTCCCGATGCCGGACGAGTAAAAGCCTTCAAAATCATGAGCGTCGCCGGTTCCCACTGGAAGGGGAACATGTCAGGCCCCCAACTCCAACGCCTCTACGGAACCGCATGGTTTGACAAGAAGGATCTCCAAAACCATCTCGACCAACTCGAAGAAGCCAAACGCCGGGATCACCGTGTGCTCGGCAAAAAACTTGGGCTCTACCAAATCACCCCCGATGTCGGCCAAGGCATGTGCTTGTGGATGCCCAAGGGAGCACGGATTCGCGGTCTGCTCGAGGATTTTCTCCGCCGCGAAATGCTCAAACGGGGCTACGAGCCCGTCTACAGCCCCCACCTCGGTCGGGTCGAACTCTATGAAACCAGCGGCCACTTTCCCTACTATCGCGATAGCCAGTTCCCGCCCCTGTTCGTCCACGACGCAGGCGCCTTGGTCGACGCCTGGGCTCGACGCCTAGGCGAAGACGAAACCTTCGGCGCCCAGCAAGAGACCATGTTCTTGCAAGCTGCCGAAGTCCTAGGGTTCGACAGTGCCAGCTATAGCAAGGCCGAGGGCAAACAAGCCAAGCTCGATGCCCTGAACGATTGGCAACGAAACCATGAGCGATTCTTGGTCAAACCCATGAATTGCCCCCACCATGCTCAAATCTTCAAAGCCCAGCCCCGATCCTACCGAGATCTTCCTCTGCGACTCTTCGAGTTCGGTACCGTTTATCGTTACGAACAAACCGGTGAACTCAATGGAATGCTCCGTGTTCGCGGGCTAACCCAAGACGACGCGCACATCTTCTGCACTGCCGACCAAGTCGAACAGGAGTTTCGAAACACCATCGAATTGACCCGCTTTGTCCTCGAGTCGGTAGGACTCCAAGACTACCGCGTGCAGCTATCGCTCCGAGATCCCAAAAGCGACAAATACGTCGGCAGCGAAGAGAACTGGCAAAAAGCCGAAGCGTCCCTTCGAAAGGTCCTCGAAGAATCCGGCCTGAACTTCACCACCGCCGAGGGCGAAGCGGCCTTCTACGGGCCCAAAGCTGACTTCATGGTCCGCGATTGCATAGGCCGACATTGGCAACTCGGTACCGTCCAACTCGACTACAACCTCCCAGAACGCTTCGAACTCGAATACGCCGGTGCAGACAATAAATCCCACCGACCTGTCATGATCCACCGAGCCCCCTTCGGCTCGATGGAACGCTTCGTCGGAATGCTCATCGAGCACTTCGCAGGCGCCTTCCCCATGTGGCTCGCTCCAGAGCAAATCCGCATTTGCCCACTGAGCGAGAAAACCAACGAATATGCGGTCGAACTCGAAAAAGTCTTCACCGAAGCCGGCTTCCGCGTTACCACCGATTTGCGCGGCGCGAAAGTCCAAGCCAAGATCCGTGACGCCCAACTCGATCTCATCCCCTACATGGCCGTCATCGGACCCAAGGAAGCCGAAACTCGCTCGATCGCCCTGCGAGATCGTATCGCTGGCGAACTGGGTACCAAACCGCTCGACGAAGTCATCGCTATGCTCACTGAGGAAGTCAACTCGCGACGCATCCGCCAAGTCGCTGACAAAAAGTTCGCAGAACCACCACCTGCCACCGAAGCATCGAGCCACGAGTACTAAGCCACCATGAGTCAGGTTCCAAAGCCGTCAGCAAGAAGCGCCGAAAAAGTTCTCTCCGAAGAGTTCTTTATCGCCCGTTCCAAAATCCTCGATCTGGCGGCAACTCTCGATCGCCTCGAACGAGCCGATGGATCCCTCGAGGCTCTGCATCAACTCAAACTTCTCGAACAAGGAATGGAAATCCTACTGGACGATCAGTCCGACAAGGCCAAACGAGTCCAGTTGCTCATGAGCCGTCCCTACGATCCCGATTGGCGAAAAAACTATGGACTACATTGATCCCCATATCCACATGGTCTCCCGCACCACCGACGACTACGAGACGCTGGCTCGTATGGGGTGCGTCGCCATGAGCGAACCGGCCTTCTGGGCCGGTTTCGACCGCGGTAGCGTCGAGAGCTTTCGCGACTACTTCAGACAACTCACCGAGTTTGAGCCCAAACGCGCCGCCCTGTTCGGC
>JAJTEK010000214.1 GCA_021299695.1 Pirellula sp.
GCGCCGACATAATCGGCCGAAAATTTCCGCACCTCCGACGAAATGTTCGTCGGATGACCTGTGAAATTGACGATCGTTGCGATGTTCTTCCCGCTGTCCAAAGCGTCGAATCGCAAAATCCCTAACCGCCTGTCGAGCGGGGCCGGTCGCAACTTCGTATGCCGATTGCGATTGAAACCCTCAAGCTCCTTGGCTCCCTGACCAATCTTGGCCGGAACCATCCGCTGACTTGCCGTTACAATCGCCTCGATGAGCGATTTTTCCAACTGCTGGTTGTATCGAATCGCTGCATCAAATCGCCCGCGTCCTCGTCCCGGCGCGTCGAACAACTCCAAGACCGGGCCATGGTGCGTGTGCGACCCGGAAATAAACGAAACATCAATCCCCGCCTGCAACTTGATCTCCGAACGGATCGCCTGAAGCGATTCCTCCTGAGGCGATCGACCCAAGTCCAATCCCACGATCGCCATCTTGCGACGACCGGCTCGAATCACGACCACCGTCGCCTTGAGCGGATCGAGTGTCCCCTCGGACAGAGCCGCATGCCGGTCTCCATACCCCCACATCGGCACCGCTTCGAGCGGCGTGATGTCGACCTCCGATGCCCCCACCTCCAACCCCTGCGAATAAACCACTCCTGGGCAAATATGCAGGCCCAGCAATACCAGCAACACCACACTCCACGGGCTCTTCATCGCTTCTCTCTCTTGAATTCTGATTCTCACTCTTGACCCAAATCCAACCCAGGTGCGTAAGGGTAATCGACCGGTTGATAAGCGATCCGCAAATCCTCAGTATCGATCCGACGTCCACCCTCTCGGTGCGAAACAAGCAGATGATCCAATACGCCCGCCGTGAGCATCGTGCGCTCGACCGGATAAGAGGGCTTGCCCGTGTGGATCATCTGCTCGATCCCCTTGAGCAAATACGCAAAGTGAGGGTAATAAGGCTCCTCGCGCTCCTCGACCCGCGTGGCGAACTGACGACCTGAATCGTCGAGCACCGCTGCTCCTATGCCCTGCGCTTTGCCAGGCAACATCAAAACAGGCACCACCAACCCGTCGACGTAACCAATCAAAAATGCCGCTCCATCCTTGGGCGGATCCTTCAGCACCGACTCGCGATCGGTTCGGGTCGCTCGCAATGCAATGTCAAACAACTCCGAATGAATCACTCCCGAGGCAAGCAACCCTTCGATCCGATCGGTAGGGTAAGCCTGAACCCAAGCGACTCCAGACTCACCCCCGCGTCGTCTCTCCAATATGCTCTGCAAAAATTCCAACGTGTGGATCCCGTAAATGTCCAAACCCGAATATCCAATCCCTACCGCAGACTCGACCCCAGAGTGCCAACCAAGCCCCACGTCGGGATCTCGATAACTGACCGTCAAACTCGATCCGGCCATCCACGGCAAACCCATCTCTTTGGCTCTTTGAGCCATCCACAAAGCATCCTTCCACTCCGGACCAGGGTGCTTGTCATTGAACACCGGAACGACCCGAGAATACTTCCGCATCGCATCGGTGATCTCCTCAAAGAAACGCTTGCGAGGATACAAATGCTGACCGAAATCATTCCAAGGGTAATCGCCGTGCTCACCTATACTCAAAACCCCATCGACCCCGATGCTCTGCCCCCCGAGCGTCAAACTCTCCTCGATCGACTTGCACAAGCGAAACCCATACTTGCTCGCTAACGCGACGGACATGTCCTCGGCCGGATACTGATCGACGTACAAAGATACCAACTCCAAATCCGGTCCAATGCCTCCATCGTGCTTCCATCCCTCCAAGATCTTACCTACCAATACATCCGCATGAGATCGCTTGCGATACTCCGTGACGACCGCCGCGACCCTCTTTTTCTCCCTGCGAACCGAACCGCGAACGAGCCCCCCAAAAAAATCAACGCCAAGTCCCGATACTCCGATCGCTCCGCAGTTGGCCAACCATTCTCTACGACTCGACATCATTTCATCCGATCTTTCTGATAGGACTCCCTAAACGACGATCAAGCGAAGCTTGATCGTGGATACTTCAGATTTTCGTAAAACGTATCGATGCACGCAAGAAGCAAATCCTGAAAAGACTCCCAACCGCATGAGAGAATCGATTCTCTCGTTGTACCTCGAAGATGCGACCAGGAACGCCTCTCTTGGCGTAAAATGGGTCTGCGACCCGTTTGTGGATGCACCCCAAGGACAGTCCCCAGTTTCTTGTTAAATCAAGACATCCGCAGGGCAAGATGGCGATGTTATTGCCTCAGGAGGCAGTTTGATGCTACCATCCAACATCCCTGAACTGGAAGTCTCCGGGTTAGCGTTAGTCACCTCCATCGACGATTGCCCACCGATCGCAGACGGCGAAGGCTCGGTCGTCACCGCACGGTTTGTCACCCGCGAAGTCCACGTCGTAGCCAGCGTGGATGTGCTAGGTGCTGATGGCACTGTCGAAACGATCACCGGCACAACGATCCACCCGGTCTGGTCAGTCGATCGCCAGGAATGGGTGCCACTGGCTGAGCTAGCCGACGGTGAGACCTTGCAAGGGCTCGATGGCCTTGCGGTCGTTTTGTCGGTTAGGCTTTCGCAAGTCTCCCAGCCGGTCTACAATATCGAAGTCCACGGCGAGCACGTCTACCAAGTCGGCGAGCTGGGCGTGCTGGTGCATAATACTTGCCCAGTTGGAGGAATTGCTGGTACAAGAGGACTGCAGCATTCCTTTGATAGTCATGCCGCACAATGGTTTGCCCGACACGGTGGAACTCCAAGTATTGCCAAGTGGCAGGAGCTGATTGAGACAGCATCAAAATCGACCAAGGTTGTTGATTGGTCAACTGGAGCAGACAAAACCATAGGCAATCTTGCAAGGATTGACGGAAACAAATGGTTCTTTGTGCAGTTCTTCAAGGAAGGGCCGCGTGCTGGTGAGTTGGCAACCGCATTCATTCCTAACGCAGATCAGCTTGGCGCGATACTGAGGTTAATTGGCAAATGAGATATCCAGATGCGCCATTCCTAGAGCTAGGCTTCCAATTCCACAATTTGTCGGGTCGAGAAGCGATTGAACGCTTAGCGAAATACATACTTGAAGGCGAAACGACTAAACCAGTTTCCGCTGAGATACTGAAATCGTATTCTGGCGTGTTACTTGGTTCGGATCGCGATCTTCCCCGCATCACGCAAAAGCTCCGTTCATCTGCGGAGTTGCTGCGGTTGGTATCTGATCCCGAGTCGCTTGTGACTAAGATTGTAGTCGAAGGAGCAACTCAGCTCGTCAGGGATGCGTCGGAGATAATCACGATGCTTCCGATCGAAAGCGATGAACCGAACGACTGCGGAAATTCCGTGGCAATTTGTTTGGAAGGCGCGTGGTTGAGTTTTTCACATGGAGACGCTCCGATTCCTACAAAGATTCAGAAGATGGGCGCGAAAGTACGAACGATTTTCGTTGACTTTGTGCGAAGGCTTAAACCTTCGTACGCATCAATCACTGTTGACTATGGATTGGAGGCTCCTTGCGATCTAAGAAAAGATCCTCGAACCCACGCTTTTCGAGATTTTTTCTTGTCGTCAGTGTGGTACGACGCGTTAATGCAGGACATCAGGCGGAAGTTTCCGACCATTTACTTTGATCAGCTACCAACGGGTCAGTTTATTACTACGTCTCAGTTGTTTTCGGGCGTTAGTACGATACCGAATCCAAAAGCATTCGACCCGTACTCGCTCTCGGAATACGTAGGAAGGAGAATTGCCACGATGTAGTTTCGTCATGCCCCAGTCGGGGGAATTGCTGGCACAGGAGGATTGCAGAGTTGCTTTGATGGTCATACCGCCCAATTGTTTGCCAAACACGGTGGAACTCCACGTGTTGCTAAGTGGCAGGAACTGATTGAGACAGCAACATAATTGACCAAGGTCGTTGATAGATCAATTGTCGACGCCGAGATCATTCGGCCACGCTCGTGGATATTGGCAAGCGGCCTTTGCGCTGGCCGAATGCTACCGCTGAATCTCCCAGAGCTGGAAGTCTCCGGGCTAGCGTTAGTCACTGCCATCGACGACTGCCCACCGATTGCCGAAGGTGAAGGCTCGGTGGTCACCGCACGGTTT
>JAJTEK010000215.1 GCA_021299695.1 Pirellula sp.
CTTGGCAAAGACCTCAAGCCAGGCATCTGCCAACGCAGATGCCTCAGCCGCAGGCAACACACGCAAGACCTTTCCTGGTTCTATTTCGATATCCTCGGGCATATCCCCTCCACACCGCCCAATTTTTTCTTAGTCGGATCAGCCAACCCTCTAGAGCGCACCAATGCAGCTTATCGCTCAAGCTAGCCTCGACCCGAAGCTCAATGATATCAGCCACTTTCGAGCCGCTCAATCATTGGATTGGGCGGTAGTCATCATCCCTGGGTTTCAAAACGTCACTCAGATAGTTCGAGTCCTACTGCCTCCACCGACATGAATCGGTACCAAACCTGGGCCATGCAAAACCCCAGTGTTTTGGCGACCCAGCGAGACTCGAAAGACGACTCGATTTGGGTTGCGCGACGTGAAATGCAAGCGCCGCACGACGCCATGCACCGAGCTAGCATGGGCGCTACAGAACTCCAAAGCTGTTGGCTAGAAATGCGAAAAACCCTGGGAAAAAGAGGGCTTTGCAGCATGGGCTTCAGATGCCATAGCCGTACGAAAAACAAGTCAGTTTCGGCGGGTATCGTATACAATCACTGAAGTTTGTGTGGAGAGGGAGTTCAACAAGCGGAGGATGATCGGAATGCTCATCGAGATAGATCCAACGGTGGATTTTGCGTGCAAGTTACTTTTGGGTAATCCAGAGTATCCTGACATTACAATCCACTTTTTGAATGCGATACTCAGGTTGCCATCACCCATCGTGTCGGTCGAGATCGTTAATCCGATCGTCTGGAAAGAGTTCGAAGCGGATAAGCTGTCGATTTTAGACATTTTGGCTATCGACAACGCGGACCGTAGGCTCAACGTCGAGGTGCAACGCACCAAGCCCGCTTCGCTTGCCCAACGGTTGGCTTATTACTCAGCGACTCAGTTGGTCGACCAGATTGGGGAAGGAGACAGCTACCGGAAACTTCGCCCTTCGATTGGGATTTGCATCTTAAACAGTATCCATTTTTCTCAATTTGCTGAGTACCACAGCGAATTTCGGCTTCGCACTCGAAGTGGATTGGAACTGACAAATTGCTTGGAAATCCATTTGCTGGAGTTGCCCAAGTACTCTCCATTAGAGGATAATGTAAAGATCGCCGATCCGCGTGATCAATGGATGTACTTCTTTCGCCGAGCGGAAGGATCGACCGTCCAGGAGTTGCTAGATCGATTGCCAGATCCCGTTTTTAAACGAGCCGTAGGAGTACTTGAGATGATTTCACGAACGCCAGACCAACGCCGACACTACGATGCACGGCTGAAATGGGAACTCGATGCAAAATTTACTGAGTCTCCCTCAGTCGACCGACGACGCGTTGCACCCCAGATCGAGGACCGAACTTGAGACCTTGGTGACCGAGCTGCAAGCACAATTGCGAAAGCGGATGACTTAGTTTCCAAGGGAATCCAGTGTCCACATGGCGTCCTTCTGCGACATGGCCTACACCTAGGACGCCAGCAAGAAAGTGATGGTAAAAAAAAGGGGTACCTGGTAATAAAACCAGACACCCCTAAGCGTGATACACGTGGCCCAAAACCCACTGGGTGAAATCTAGTACCATTTCAAGATCGCTACCGGTAAGTCGCTGCGACCTGTAATGGCTTTGGGATGTCAAAAGTCCAGCGATTCAAATATCCAACCAAATCTAATGCATGACGACGCGCAGTCTCCTGGTCTCTACCTCGTTAAAAAAATCGCGCGCGTCACCCATGGGCACGGCTTGGCGATGTATTCTCGAACTCCGTTCCGTTGAAACTCGCTCGAGAGATTGAAGCCGTCGGCTAAATGGGCGGTCATGCACGATGCCGTCGACTGGAAGAGCATCGAAGAAAACCCGTTTCTCAAGGTAAAGACGCAAAAGAGCTCGGTGAAGGTCAACGAGTTCGTCCCTCGCGAAGCGTTCGAAATCTTCGGCGACAAAAGCGAATACGTGGTCGCGGCTCCGCAGTATTGAGCGGCCGCCAACACGGCGATGGGTTGGAAGAACTCGAACCTACGCACCGAAATGACGCGGCTACTGCGCCGCGCCGACGTTTTGGGTTGGCCACGATGGTTCCATTCGATGCGGGCTAGCAGACAAACAGAATTGCAGCGCGAGTTCCCACTACACGTCGTTTGCTCTTGGCTTGGCAATTCGCCACGCATCGCCCAGCAAAGTTATCTGCTGGTTACCGAGGATGATTTTGCCAAAGCGGCTAGCGTGGCGAACGTGATGGTGGAGGGGGGGCATGAGAGATCGCCTTGATTTTGCAATGTTATGGCCATTTACGTTACAATTTCGGATCGTTAGAAAGTACTTTCGATGAGCCACGGAAAAAGGAAATAATCAGCGATGCTACGTCAGATCTCAATATTCTTTTCAACTTTGATCCTTTTTGGGATGATGCATGTGAGTTGCCAGGTGCGCGCCCAATCCCCCAAAGAGATCACCAACAGCATCGGCATGAAAATGGTGCTGATCCCAAAAGGGACGTTCGATATGGGTTCGGCTGCAACCGACCGCCGCGCCGATCTGGATGAACCACAGCACCAAGTCACTCTCTCTCGAGATTTTTACATTGGTCAGTTTGAAGTTACCCAATCGCAGTACGAAGAAGTAATGGGTACCAACCCTAACCAATTTCCGCGGGATAAAAAAATCGACCCTTCCAATTACCCTGTTGCTCTAAGTTGGACCGATGCCGCGAAATTCTGCAAGCAGCTCTCGGGCTTGCCTGAGGAAAAAAAAGCGGGACGGATCTATCGTTTACCAACCGAAGCGGAATGGGAGTACGCTTGCCGCGCTGGAAGCCCAGCGGCGTTTTGCTTCGGCGATGATACTCAATTGCTTCGCCAATACGCTTGGTTCGACAAAAACGGAGACGAACAAACTCATCCTGTCGGCCTCAAACGACCAAACGATTGGGGGCTCTATGATATGCACGGTAACGCGTGGGAATGGGTCGCTGATTGGTATGAGGTTTATTCCCGTAAGAATGTAACGGATCCCCAAGGACCTCGCTCGGGAACGGACCGCGTCTACCGTGGAGGCAGTGTGAACTATAGCCCTGGCTATCTTCGTTCGGCCAATCGTACCGCCACTGCGCCTACATTTGACGGTTTCGAGTTTCTCCCTATCGGTTTCCGGGTTTCTCTCGATCTTCCCAACTAGTTCCTGGTTGCAAAAACAGGTCGCTCCAATCGCTGCTTAACACGCACGAGATCTTAGGCGACAAAAGCGAGTACGTGGTCGCCGCTCCGCAGTACCGTGCAGCAGCCAACATAGCGATGGGTTGGAAGAACTCGAACCTACGCACCGAAATGACGCGACTGCTGCGCCGAGCCGGCGTCTCGGGTTGGCCACGATTGTTCCATTCTGTAAAGCTCCAAGAGGGGCGGGCCAGCAGGCAGACGGAACTGCAACGAGAGTTCCCATTGCACGTGGTTTGTTCTTGGCTTGGCAATTCACCACGCATCGCTCAGCAGAGCACCGATGGTACGCCAAGCAATTGCCCTAAGAACAACGCGATGCTAAGATGTTTCTGGAGGTAACAATGTCACTTGAAACACTAATCGGCGGGCTTTCTCGCGATGAGCAGATTGTCGCAATGGAACTACTTTGGAAACGTCTAACGACCGAAGATCCCGCTACTGCGCCACCGGAATGGCATCGAAGTGTTGTTGCCGAGCGCGTGGCGGCTATCGAGCGCGGAGAAGACGCTCTTTCTGATTGGGCTGACGTCAAAAAGCGACTTGCGGATCGTCTCCGATGAAAATCAAGATATCCGGTGGCGCCGAACGCGACATTGCGGATGGTTGCGATTTTTACGGCGACATCGATCCAAACCTAGCCATGTACTTCCATGACAGTATTTCTGCAGATATCGACTCGTTGCATCTGTATGCAGGAGTTCACGCCAAGGTGGACGGATGGCATTATACGTTCGCGTCTCGGTTTCCGTTTGTAATCTGGTACGGGGTCATAAACGATATCGTGGTTGTCTACCCGGTGCTGGACGGCAGGCGCGATCCAGACCGCAACGCACAGGCGCTGCGTCAACGGCGGCTCAAAAACGAATGATTTTATGACTAAGGGTTGCAGGCGAGGAATGAGAGTGTGTTTAAGTGATTGCTCGCAGTTGCTAATCGATAGGCTCCGAACAATCCAAGCAACGCTGCCGCAATTCCCAGAAGGATGAGGGTCCACGATGGCATTCCTGTAGGAATAATATTGGTCGCGAACAACGCCAGAGTGAGCATGCTGGTCAGAAATGCCCCAGCGATATCGATCAGGATAAGGGTACGGGGCGTTATCATAATGAGTTAACGGTTATGTATTATGAGGAGGTGAGCAGCACAGATAACATCATCAAGCCGATGATCGCTTCGACGAAGAATCCAACGATGTTTTCGCGAGAGCGACTTTTGTCGATGACTACCGACATCAATCGGGCTAGTGCAGCCCCACACCATGCTGTGCCAGCCACTTGAAATGCTGCCTCAGATTGAGTGAAGAGACATCCGGCTCCGAGAAATAAAAAGAAACCTCCATAGGTGGCTCTTAATTCCGAAACTCCGAGTGGACCATCTGGGTTGATCCCCAAGAGTCGACAGATTCGTTTTGGAAACAACAATCCTAGGGATCCAAGAAACAACGTGAGCATGGCTCCTAAATTAGCAATCACTGTCATCTGTCTTAGGTGCTGCCTAACCTGTATTGGGGTTCTCGTCGGATCGCATCATGTAGGCTGACCTTAAAGCGTAACGGCAACTCACCGCCAACCTTTTAACCTCGCCACCTCGGCCTCACGGGCTTTACGGATCTTTGTTTCTCGCGGTTGAGTTCAGAAAACCTCTCATGGCGAGCGAAGTACGGGCCTAGCCAACCGTCTTCATGGGGGAAGGCCATGGTCCATGCAAAGTTCTCGGGAAATACATACCAATCGGACAAGTAGCATTTCGTCGGACGTTGGTCGGTGACAAAAGCCACATCCCTATCGTTTGAAAGCACAATGTATTCGCTCACAATTTTAAGCTCGTACTGCGCCAGCGCCTCTTTCCCCATTGCGGAGGGGTAGCGATTTGCGCTGAAGGTATGCCAGAGGTACGCCTTGGTATTTGCACCCCGCCTGTTCTTGGCAAAGAC
>JAJTEK010000216.1 GCA_021299695.1 Pirellula sp.
GCCTGATTTATCCTTTTGAATGCATTTTGGGATTCGCCTTTTGTAGTTTTGAGGGTTGTTGCTTTTTCTATAAGCCTCGCGTTCATAATGCCTCCCAGGTCTATTGGGTAACTTTTCTTTTTGAGCGTACCCCAGGGCACGTTCGTAGGCAGCTACCCATGCATGACCATCGGCAAACATCTTTGACATCAGAATCGTTCTAAAGGTGGTGCAGACACGTTTGAAGCTCAGGCGTCGTGGCGGGAGGTTGACCCCAGAAGCGGCCTGACGCCGAAACTGCACGATCAAATTGTAGGCAACCGTCGAAGCTAGTAATTCCTTCTCAAATGTATCCTGACTACGTGCTCGGAGATGCTCAGCATCGAGCACTATTTTGAAGTTTCGAATATCGATTTCTATCGTGCCACGCTGTACGTACAGTTCAGCGAATGTTTCTGCATGGTAGTTTTGGTCAGTTACTAAGTAGACCTTAAGATCCTCGTGAACTACGATCTCGTGAAGCCAAACATGCAATGTTATATCGGGTGTAATATGAGGTCGTCCAGCGCGATCTTTCGGCGTTGGTTTCCAAGCGTAGAACCATGTTTTGTAGTTTTCACCCTGGTCAATCAGTTTGGCCTTGGGGTACATAGACTTGAATCGCTGTTTGGTAAGACGAAGCACAAAACGCTTATCAGAGGTGGAAATCTGATGAGCAACTGCAAAGATACCAAAATTCGAATCAGCCATTACTAGGCTATCCTTGGGCATCTGCTCTAAAGCTTGGCCGATAAGCGCTGTCTCTGACACCGCATTTTCGCCATACATTGCGCCAACTTTGGGTAGCAGCGCTGTCGCGCTTGATAGCTCATGAGCGACGACCAAGAGTGCTACCGGCCAGGCGCTATTGTCAGACGCTGGTGGGTAGAGCCTGCGAAACTCGGGCTCAGGCGGCAAGAGGATACCTGTTCCATCGAGTGTGAAAACCCTCTGGTTTTCGAACGTTGCAGGTGAGGATTCAATCAAAGAATTGCTAACGCTTTGAGCAAGCCACTTAGCCGCCTGCACATTCAATCGGCTGCGAGCCTTGCTGTAGGCCCCTGTGCTATTTGAGAGCCTATTTCCCGAAACTCGCTTGTTGTTGGCAGGCAGCAAGGATGGTTTGTGTTCGAGCAACAACTTCACCGCAGTTTCCATCGTTGTATCGCAGCTCATCCGTTGACATACCAGCGTCCAAAGAACCACGCTGGCTTTGTAAACAGTGTTCTCGCGAGAAATCGATATCGAGTCAGCCTCCTCCAAATCGACCAATTCGTCTAGCAATCAGAGTACTCGATCGCAGTCATTGACCCGAGGTGCGATTGACTTGGTTTGCGAATCCTTCATGTGAGCTTCCTTATCGCGATAACGCCATTCAGGCAGAATTTAAAAGCTCAGGATTCGTTGCGCAAATATCGTGCCAATCTGATCGTGTTTCTCGAAATTTCACTAAAGTCAGTGCCATTAGGCTTACGCACACCGGCAGAGAAGTGCCGCCCTCCGGGCTAAAACCAAACAGCCGGAGCAGCCGAATTTCACTCACCCAAAATGCCCCATCAGTCGATGCCTCGCGGGAAATCGACCTTCTTGCTCCAATCTGGATGATCAACCAGCGGATTGCGGTTCCCCTGCACCGCGAAGATCGCTTGGTTACGGTGACGTTCGTATTCACTTACTGGATGATCTTGGTGCCACTGAAGTATCGTCTGGATTCGATTCGGAGTGTATTCGGAGGCTGTCGAGTTGATCTTGCCGGGGTATCGCAGCAGGAAGTAAAGCGTTGCTCGGGCGACAGCGCCTTTTCCAGCGTTTGGTTCGAACTTGTTGGTCTCGCTTTTGCCACAATCGGAGCGGATCGCTTCTCCAAAGTTCGAGAAATCGAAGTAGGGGGTGTTGCCGCGGAAACTGTTGCACTTGGATTCACACGCGAACAGATGGTGCAGATCGCCTTTCATCGGCTGACGTTTCTGGAACCACGATTGTGGCACCACATGTTCGCAGTTGTAAGGAAGTTCGGCTTCCAGTGCCTCCAGGAATGCTGCTTCCAAAGCTGGATTTCCAGCAGCTTCAGACGTTTGGAAACGAGTCAGACGCTCGCGACGGAGTCGAGCGACTTCAAGGTCACGTGCGATGAATTCAATCGGCTCGAAAATCTTTGTGGAATATATGCTGTGAATCTTGAGGTTCGGCTGCAAGTCCACCCACGGGTATAGATGCAAGGCGGGCTTGTAGCCCAGTACTTTCCTGTGAGTGGATCGCACGAGTCCGCTTAGGGCATCGAAAAGTTGCGAAGGATTCAGGTTGGACGAGATGCCGGAATAGTAAGCCGTTTGGTCGGCGGCATCTGCCGTTGCGTCGTAGTACGGGCGACTGCGGGCCTCTTCGAAGATCTTCGTCGCTGCTTCGAAGTCCGCATCTTCCGGTTCGTCGGATGATCGATCGACTACGAAAGGCGGCGAAGAGGGAGGTGGGCTGGCTCCCAGTGTGATCGACACTGTCAGCGGAATTGTCCAGGTGGCAGTCGGTCCCGTTGCCGAGTTCAAGGGACTTGCAAGTGAAACAGCGCAAGGAACACTGACTTGAACTGGGCGCTGTTCAGGCTCTTGCCCCGGCGGAATCGGCTGTGGATTCAAAGCTTGGTCTCGCATAGCCCCCTGTGCGGATGTCAAGCCACTCAGTTCCGACAAGTGTTCCCGAATCGCGACCACACGAATTCCTTCATTGGCGATCCAGTGAATTCGCTCATCGCCCATCTCCTCACGCCATAGTTTGCCATCGGTTGTCAGGATTCGGCCTTGGCTATCCCTATCCGGAAAACCAGAGTGATGCAGGGCCACCACCTCCCACTGATCATTGAAGACGGGTGCCCCCGATGAGCCGGGAGTTGTGTCGGTCTCGTAGTACAAGAATCTGTCTTCCGTGTTGGGGAACCGCAAAACACGGTTCTCTCGCAATGCAATTTGCTTCAAGTCTCCTCCGGGGTGCTGGATTATCGTGACGCTTTCACCGGCCAGGATTTCTCCTTCGGTGGCCGACAAAGGATTGAATCCAAACGCCGGCAGTTGAGTGCTTGTGGCTCCGTCGGCGACATCGGACACTGCGACAACGGTCAGGTCGAGTTCTTCTTCGGGACTCGTCGTAAAGAAAAGATCTGGGCGCAAACGAAACCGCACAGCAGGTAATTCGCTACCATCGAGTCCAAGCTGGTAATTAAATTCGACGACAGCGTTTACGGCCCGAGACGCGGAGTCCAGCACATGACTGTTCGTCATGATAAGCGACGGGGAAATCATCGAGCCTGTTCCGTAGCCCAAAACTGCTCCGGAACTTGACCGAATGACCACTCGAGCCACAGCACGTCCGGCTACTTGGCCAGCGTCAAGATACCGGATCGCCAGCAGTTCGTTCCTACCGATGATGCGCTCAAGACCGATTCGTCCCGAATCGAATCGCCCCTCGAGCGCTGAACCGGATCCCGTCGCGGCACGGATGATCTCAGCGGAAAATCCGAGCCGCCGGAGTCGCCGTTCAACGGCGTCGGACGGATTCCCTCTCAACAGCTCAATAGGAGTTCGCGATTCAAGTCGCGCGCGTAGCGTTTCGTGACGCTGGCCAGGAGCGGCTGCCATGGAACCTGTCGATTCGATTCGAGTCGCTGAGTCACCGAACACTCGACGAAACCGAGAAGCAGTTGCTTCCAAGAGTCTCTGATGTGATGTTATGGATTCTAGAACCACAATCGAACTCCTAGTACGAGAACCGAATACCACCTTGGGTCATAGAGTCTACTGGATCGTCAACCGGATTTGTGTAACCCAGCTCTTTCAACTTACACGATTTTTCGAAACTTCACGACTTGCCTTCCGCGATAACAAAAACTCGGAGACAGTTCCCGCGTTTTTACTACGCGCCACGTCAACTCACCGGTCACCATTGATCGTGCCAAAAACCACCTCGCTGCTGGTTAATAAACCGGTTGCTCTTCTCCGTTCTCATACATCGCAATCAACGGATAAGGGTTGCTCAAGTCCTCATTGCTCAAGACGATGACGT
>JAJTEK010000088.1 GCA_021299695.1 Pirellula sp.
TTGTCGGGAGAATTCGCGTTGGTTTGCGGGGGGGATTTCGAGGCATTCTGTTGCGATTTGGTTCGAAACCTGTCCCAATCGATACGGCTTTTCGGAATCGGATTCTCCGCACTGGCAATAGAGGGGTCTTGGGTTGGGGTCTCGGGGGCTTTTGGTGTTTGGGGAGTATTGGATTTCGACTCGGGCTCTACGATACGAACACGTATGGGTTGGGAAGAGACGCGTTGGGGTTCAGGTTTTTGGTTCGTTGGGTTGTGGTGATTATCGGCGGCCGTAGCGATCAGGTCGATTTCATCTCCGGGTTTAAGTTGGTGTTCGAGGGGCAAGAAAGTGTATTGCGATATTTTCGTTCTTGGGAATTCCTCGTTCGATTCAAACAGGGGGGTTTGGAATCGAATCTTCGGTTCTTGGGGATTGAGTTTGTTTTCCGTAACGCCTTGAATACCGACTGAGGTCAGGCCGTAGTCGGGATCTCGAGCGGTCATTTCCAATAGGATGCCTTGGTCCACTGGGACATCGACTGCGACATTGGAGTTGGCAGAAAATTCGATTTCTGGGGGGATATCTGGGATGATTTTGATTTGGTGGATGATCGGATCGTGATTGGATTCTTTGAGCGCGTTGATTGCATGGATTCGGTAGTTGGTGATTTTTCTTTCGATAGAGTTTTTTCGATCGATGATGGCTATCCAACTCGCATCGAGTTGTGTCTTATCGACCTTCATATCGAGAGTTTCTCTGGCACCAATAAAGAGTTTGTTTTGAAGGACCGGATCGAATTCGATTTTCGCGGATTGCATTTCCTGGTTTGCGATCGCGTGGATATGCGCGATGGTACCTTCGGGGGCTTCGAAGTGTCCTTGTTGTTGGATTGAGCGTGGTTTGAGGTTGGTGTAGGGTGGGAATACCAGTTCGATTCGATCGATGGCTACGAGTGGAACGATTTGAATTTGGACGTTGAACGGTCCTGCGACAGCGTCGCCTGCATGGATCCAATAGGTAAGGGGTTGGTGCAATCCACCTGAGTCTTTGCCGAAGTCGAGCTTGTAATTGATGCCTTGAATTTCTTCTTTCATCGGGACGGTCTGGCCTCGGAGTTGTCCGTCGGAAAGATCGTACTTCAGGTAGACTTTTTCGTTTTTGTGGAGGCCTTTGATGGTCACGTCGATCGGTATGGAGCTTCCCTGCATGATCGTCGTCGAGGCTGGTGTGACCTGGGTGAATTGCACGCGTGTGGCCGGTAAGATGTTGGCCCAGGGCAAAAGCATGCGTGCTGTGCTGGTCAAACCACTTTTAGGGCTTGCGAAAAAATAGATTAGCGTGCAGAGCAAGCAGCCGAAGAATGCAGCGGAAAGTCTTACTAAGTTCCCGGTATCTGCGACTTGGGTTGCATCGGAGTTTCTTAGAAATCCGAACGCATAGCGACCGACAAAATTCAGAACGCTTTTGGGTGCTGGATGGGTTTGATCGTTGAGTTGGATCCAACTGATAAGGCTATCTTTGGAGCGTGGGTCTTGGAGTTCAAATTGGCGAGCGGCGTATTCGGGATGTATTTTGAATCGCATCGGTGGCAGGATACGTCGGCTGAACCACCAGATGGACCAGAGGACTAATCCGATCCAGATCGCTAGTCGTATCGGCTGGTTGAATTCCCAGATCCAATGATCGATCAGAACAAAGAGGAATGTTGAAAATAGCAGAGTACTAAAGAGGATCATCCAACCGTAAAAGAGTTCGGTTTTACGGATATGGATCGCTGCGGTTTTGATGAAATCTTGGATGGGATCTGCGTTGGCGGATTTATCGCTGCGGTTGGATCCTGGCCCGGCAACTGCTTGGCTCATGCTTTAGAGTCCCATCCCGAGGAATCCGCCGGAGTCGGCGAGTGTTTTTTCGAGTTGTTCGATGCGTTGTTTTGTTTTCTGGGAATCGCCGGCTTGGATGAATTGGTTGAATTCCTCGATGACAGCATTGGATACTGATTCTGCGAACCAGTCGACCACATGCTGTTCGAGCCAGGGGACATTTTCTTGGTCTAGGTTAACTGACAAGCAGCAACGTATCGCTTTAGAATCGGCTGTGTCGGTGAACAAGACGCCTTCGAATTTGAAGGCGATCATGCCGGCGTCGGGGTTGTTGGTGACGAAGAAACGGCAGGTCGCATTGTGCAGGTAATACGAATTATGAGTGCCATGGTTTTGGATGGCACTTTTGATTCGTTTCCATTTGCTGATCAAAGCGGGGGATGCGTCCAGGGGTGGATCGAGCCGAGTGACGCTCCTTAGGGGTAGGCAGTCGAACTGGACATCCACCGGACGATGGCTGGAACTGGTCGACATTTCAGATCCCTGTTGGTTAGGTGTTCTTTGGTAGTAGAACTAGAGTCCTGCGAAGGCTTGTGTGAGCAAATCTCTTTCTTCTAGTTTATGCGAGCGTAGGGAGCCTGTCGCTGGGCTGGCGGATTCTGGGCGAGAAATCAGCGATAGAGGGTAGGATTTCATGATGTCGTCACCCCATCGCATCTTGATGAATTGCCAAGCTCCCATATTGCTAGGTTCATCTTGGTACCAGTACACAGGTGTCCCGGCTGGGTACTTCGACAGTGCTTCGACGACTTGGGCTGGGTCCATGGGGTAGAACTGTTCGATCCTGACCAGGGCGACGTCGTTGCGGTTGAGCTTCTTTCGTTCTTCGAAAAGATCGTAGTAGGCTTTTCCTGAGCTGATCAAAATACGACGGGTAGAAAGGTTGTCTGGTCGGTCATCGGGTAGGATTTTTTGGAAGGATCCGTTTTGGATTTCGTCCAGGACCGATGTGCAACCTGGGTGTCGCAATAGGCTCTTGGGGGTCAGTACGATCAGTGGCTTGCTCCACTTGGACTTGACCTGTCTGCGGAGCAGATGGAAGTACTGTGCTGGGGTTGAAGGTTGAGCGACGATGATGTTGTGTTCGGCTGTTAGCAGTAGCAGGCGTTCGAGTCTGGCGCTGCAGTGCTCGGGGCCTTGGCCTTCGAACCCGTGAGGCAGGAGCATTACGAGCCGGCTTAGTCGGTTCCATTTGTCTTCGGCGCTGACGATGAACTGATCGACGATGCACTGAGCGACATTCCAGAAGTCCCCGAATTGGGCCTCCCACATCACGAGTCCTTCTGGGCAATCGAGGCTGTAACCGTATTCGAATCCAAGTACTGCGGCTTCCGACAGGGGGCTGTTGACGATTTCGACTCTGGCTTGGTCTGCTCGAAGTTGTCCTAGGCCCATGTATTTGGCATTGTTGTCGACATCATGGAGTACAGCGTGACGGTGGGAGAAGGTACCTCGCTCGACGTCCTGACCGGAGAGTCGCAGCGGGTGGCCTTCGATGCTCAGAGAGCCGAACGCGAGGGCTTCGCCAGCTGCCCAGTCGAGTCTTGTTTTGCCGATCGCCATTTCGCGGCGGTCTTCGAGAACTCGCGCGATTTTTTTGTTGACATGAAATCCCGTTGGAACTTTGCTGATTTTCTCGAGGACCTCGGTGGCCAGTTCCGGTGCAATATTGGTTTTGGCATTTAGATCGGTCGGTTCCGGGCCGCCGAAGTAACCTTCCCATATTCCAGTCAAAGACTGTAGGTCATGGACAAAGGGCTGGCTCTTTGCCAATTCAAATTCGCGGGTTAGTTGTTGGTGCCGATCCTCAGAGATCGCATCGGCTTCAAGACGGCTCATCCCGTTCATACTCAGAAGGTGATCGAGATAGGATTCGCGAACCCCTTTTTTCGCATCGATGGCCGAGTACATCAAAGGTTGGGTAAATCGTGGTTCATCCGACTCGTTATGTCCGAGTTTTCGGTAGGCATACATGTCGATGACGACATCTTTCTCGAACTGTTTGCGGAAGTCCATCGCGATCGCGACGACTTGTGCGACGGCTTCAGGGTCTTCGCCGTTGACGTGAAAGATCGGGATTTCTAGCATTTTTGCGATGTCAGTCGCATAGGTGCACGATCTTCCTTGGTCGGGCTCGGTGGTAAATCCGACTTGGTTGTTGATCACTACGTGCAGAGTGCCACCGGTTCGATAGCCTTGGAGTTCACTGAGGTTCAGCGTTTCTTGAACGACTCCTTCCCCGATAAACGCCGCATCGCCGTGGATGAGGATTGTCATGTTATCGGTACGGTGCGTGTCGCCGTCTCGGTCTTGTTTGGAGCGACAACGTCCCAGCGCGACCGGATTGACGAACTCGAGGTGGCTGGGGTTAAAGCACAGGGAGATGTGGAGTTTTTTCCCCGAGCGCGTTGTCCAGTCGCTACTGTAGCCCATATGGTACTTGACATCCCCTCCGCCACGGAACATTTCGGGGTTGGGGTCGTCGAAGGACCAGAAAATGCTTTGGGCTCGTTTGCCCATGATATTCGCTAATACGTTTAATCGCCCTCGGTGGGCCATGGCCATTACGACGCTCCGAACTCCATGTTCGCCGGCTTTCTCCAAGGCTAGATCCAAAAGTGGGATCAAGCTCTCAGAGCCTTCGAGCGAAAACGTTTTGGAACCGGTGTACTTTTTGCGTACGAATTCCTCGAAGAGTGTCGCGTCGGTCAACCTCGTATAGATTCGGGTTTGAACATCGCGAGACAACTGCAATCGGTTCTCGGTGGCTTCCATTCGACGCTGAAGCCATTCGCGAATCGTTCGGTTATCGATGTGCATAAACTGTGCGCCGATGCTTCGGCAATAGGTCTCGCGCAGTTTATCGATGATATCGTTGAGGGTTCGACCCGTCGTGTAATGGATATCGGGAGCAGCAAAGGGTCGTTGCAGATCCTCGGGGGTAAGCCCATAGGCCGACGGATCGAGTTCGGGATGTGTTTTTCGGGCAAAGCCCAATGGGTCTATTTTGGCTGCCAAATGGCCTCGAACCCGGTACTCCCGAACCAACTGATCGACGCGCTCTTGCATGCGCGCCAACCAAAGGGCGTCAGGAGTTTTTGACGATTCGCCAAAACCGTGCGAGGGGACCGGTTCGGCCACCAAACTCTCCGATTGGGTGCTTAAGGAAAAATCCTCAAAGTACCTTCGCCAAGTCTCCGAGACGCTAGTGGGGTCATTGATGAATCTCAGGTACAAGTCGTCGATGTAATCGAGACTGGTGGTATTCATAGCAGTCTTTTGAATTTGAGTTGAGTGTTTCGGGGATTCGTTGATCAGGAGGTTCGTTGCGTCGATCGGTTGTAGGGCGACGCAAGCCGCCCTTGCTTTAGGCTCAAAGGGACAAGAACCGCCTTTGGTCGGTTTCAAGGGGAGGGCTTGCCATCCGTACCGGGGGACCTCGCGAGATTATAACTGCGCCATTCGGTCGCGGTAATGGAGGTTTATCAGTTCCATTGATGAATTTTACGAAGATCGCGGGGGAAGTTTGTATCGAGCAAGCGGGGCGGGCTGCGAGGTTTTTCGTGGGTTTACGTTGGCAATGAGGGTCGGGAGCCGTGCTGTATTTGGATTAGGAGGTCTGGGTAAGCTTTGCGGGTTGCGAAAAATTTGACGAAAAAATCAACTTTGACGGCAATGCAGGCCGATACCTCCCTATGCGTGGATGGGTCCGCCCCCCCTATGGGCCCCGACGCTGATTTCCCATTGATGCCTTTCGCACGGAAGTACCTCACGTGAACCGATTAGTAACCCCATTCTGCGTGTTGATCTTTGCTCTGGCCGGTAGCCTGCAAGCTCAAGACTTGCGCAAGTACCGGGTCCAAAGTTCTGGCACCCGACCGAAACCTAGCGCACTCTCGAGCGTTCCTGCACGATTGTCGGGAACACCTCGTCCTGCGAAGGTTCGAGCCAGACCGGCTTCGAGCCGGCTGGCTCAAGACCCTATCGACGAGTCGGAGATGATTGTCGACCAAGGGGAGATGATCCAAGGGGACATGATCTATGACTCTGAGCCGATGGAACAGGACCTAGGCGAGGTCTACTACGAGGATGGCTCGATGATCGTCGAGGACGAGGGTTTCGAGGGGTCCTATGGTGGCTATAGCGAGTGCGGAAGTTGCGGCGAGCAGGGTTGTGGGTCTTGCGGAACGGGCAGTCCTTTCGGGTTCGACCTTTGCAATCCATCGGGAGATCTACCTGGACGCCAACTTTGCATTTGCCTCCCTTCGCACGGTTGGGTCAGCGTCGATTACCTCGGCCTCTTTGCAAGCGGAATGAACATGCCAGCTTTGGTTACCTCCTCGCCTGCAGGAACGAATCAATCCCTGGCAGGGGTTTTGCCAGGTGCAAGTGTTCTTTATGGAGGAAACGACGACGCTTTTAGCGATCAAATCAATGGGATTCGTGTTCGGGTTGGAATCTGGTCGGCCGTCCGCCCTAACTTTGGCATCGAAGGAGAATACTTCGGGTTCAACGAACAAGATGATGTATTCACGGCGAGCTCGTCGGGATCACCGATTTTGGCCAGACCCTTCTACAACAACATCACCGGACTTCAAGATTCCGAATTGGTCGCATTCCCGAACTTGCTCAGCGGCAGTGTTCAGGTCGAGGCAACCTCGAGGCTTGATGCGGCTGCAGTCCGGTTCCGACACATTTTGTGCTGCGGGGAGAAGGGTAGTTGCTCTCCATGGGACTGCGGACCTGTGGTCGCACAATCTCGTATCGATGCGACTCTCGGATGGCGTTTTATGCAATTGGACGAAAGTTTGACAATCACTGAAGAACTCAGTTCCTTGAATCTCAATAACCCAGGAAGCTTCAGGATTCGCGACGACTTCCAAACCTTCAACCAGTTCAACGGCTTGGAATTTGGCTTCCAATGGTTGTATCGTCGAGGCTGTTGGTCTCTCGATGCGATGACGCGAACGAGTGTGGGCGTGTCTCGTCAATGGTTGCAGATCGAAGGCTCGACTCGTAGCCCTCGGGACGCCGCACCCCAGGTCGGTGGGCTGCTGGCCCAACCCGGAAGAAACATCGGCGTCTACGATCGCAATGAGTTTGGCGTCGTACCGGAATTTGGAACGACTCTAGGCTATCAGTTGACCGAGCGGCTCAAACTCAACGTCGGATACACCTCGATCTATTGGAGCAACGTACTGCGACCAGGGGATCAAATCGACAACACCGTCAACACGAACCTTTTGCCCCCTGCAATCCCTGGAAACGCCCACATGGGCCAACCGTTTGCCGTCCGAGAGGTCGATTACTGGATCAGTGGGTTTACCGCCGGAATCGAGTATCGCTGGTAGTCAAAAACTCTACCGTCGATACGACCGGCAGAATCCTTCAAGTCCCAGAAATAGAAGAGGCTTGCGTCGGCTCTTGCCGATGCAAGCTTCGTACGTTTCACGGTATTGGTTTCCATCACGAGTTGGGTTTACTACGATGGCTGGCATGTGGGATCGTCTGAAGAACGCTTTGTTGAGCTCGGTGTCCAAAGAAAACAGGAAATGCTCGCAGCGCAGGCAAGCTCGACGTAGGATCCGTATGGAGCTACTCGAAGGACGCCAACTCATGGCTGCAGATATCCAGGGGATTGTTTTTCACGATGTGAACAACAACGGGTCAGTCGAGGTCGGTGAAGCCCGATTGAGCGCCGTTCCTGTGCAATTGTTCTTGGACAATGGCGACGGCGTCTTCGGAAGCGCCGACACTTTGAAAGCCTCGACGAGCTCTGCGGCCAACGGTTTCTACTCGCTCAACGCGGAGTCGGCCGGCACTTATTTTGTCGTTCAAAACGCCGAGCCAGCCGGATTCGTTCAGCGTCAAAACCAAAGGGTTCAAAAGATCACTCTCGCGTCGGCAGACCTCGCGATATCCGACAAGCTCCTGCTCGATACCTTCAACACCACCCAGCAAGTGGTCAATGCAAGCTTTCCAGGAGCTACACCCAACTCCTCGACTCTTGCTGCACCTGAAGCCATCGGGGGAGAACGGGATTTGTTTGTCGATGCAACATCGGGTACCGTCAGCATTGCAGCCAATGGAATTCCCAAGCCAGGTGAGTTGGTCTTCGACGTCGGAGGTGGTGCAAACGGGAAAAGGATCGTTAGTTATGACGGTGCCGATGGTAGCTCCAACCTAAGCCCAAACGGTCTGAGCAACCTGGATTTGACGTCCTCTGGAACTGCCAATGCGTTCCGTTTCCAAATCGGCGGTGAGGCTGGTACGCGGTTGATCATCCGAGTGCACAGCGGAGCGAATGTTTCTACCCGCGAGGTAGCCATTCCGACGACCTCAGGTGCGAACCCCACCGCGGATCTGATCGTTCCTTTCAGCGATTTCTCGACCTCGGCAGGTTCCGGAGCGAACTTCTCGGCTATCGGTGCGATTGAACTCGAGGTGACCGGACCGGATGCGGCCGATGCGATCATCAACGCATTTAGCACCATCGGACCGACGACGCGATCTGTCAATATCGCCAATTTGACGGCCATGGCGATTGGCAACCAAGTCTTCGCCGATAAAAACAACAACGGAATCTTCGATAACACTGGGGTTCAGCCAGAAGTTGGCGTTCCGAATGTTCAATTGCAGTTATTCGAGGATTCCAACTCCGATGGGATCTATAGCCCAGGCATCGATCAACAAGCTGTCAATTCGCTCGGTGCTCTTCGCACGGCAACGACCAACGCTGCTGGGATTTACGGATTTAGTCCAATTCCTCAAGGGAGCTACTTTGTTGTGATTCCCGCCTCGCAATTCTCTGCAGGCTCACCGGCCGCAGGTTACGTCGTCAGTTCCGCGCTCCCCTCGGGGGTCTCGAACAACGCCAACACCGCTGTCCAGTTCGTCGGCGGTGGGGTGGTGACCAAGCGAGTCGTTCTTGTTCCTCAAAATGGTCCGGTCACCGATGGGGACAACGATCCGAATACTGACAATTCGATCGATATCGGTTTGAATCCGAATTTCGATCTTGCGATCGAGAAATTCGGACCCGCAACGGCCACAGAAGGAAGCACGATCACCTACACGCTCAAAGCGATCAACAATAGCCCTATCGATGCGAACGAGGTTGTCCTAAGCGATAACCTCCCCGATGGGTTGCGTGTGATCAGTGCATCGCTCAACAACGCCTTTGTCAGTGTGCCCGCATCAGCCGTCGATAACAATCCATCGAACCCGGACAACATTAATTTCAACCTCGGAAGCCTTGCGGCCAGAACGAGCCAAAGCAACATCCAAATCGTCGCGGCTATCTTGCCTGGAACTGCGGTCTCTTCATTGATCAATTCGGCGATCATCAGCACGACGGATTCGTCTGTCAGCGAATCGAACTTGAACAACAACACAGCCCAAGTTGAGACTGTCCTGGCCGCTCCGCTTGTTTCTCTGACCGGTCGGATCTACGAGGATCGCAACCAAAATGGAGTCAGCGACGTGTCCGATCCAGGTATCGTCGGTGCGAGTGTCATGCTCACGGGGACTCCGTTTGCAGGGCTTCCTCCGGTCTCTTTGACGACCCTCAGCGGCCAGAATGGTATTTACGCTTTCAACAATATCCAGCAAGGTAACTACAAGGTCGAAGTCGCCCAACCAGCAGACTTTAGGTTCCGTGCTTCGAACCCAGGAACCACGCAAGGGACTCCAGGTTTCAATCAGATCTCCAATATCAATCTCAATACGAACTCCTCGCTGAATAATATCGGTTTCACCAAAGCCTTCAGCAAACGGTTGTTCCTCGCTTCGTCCTCACCGCTTTCCTAGGCTCCGCTCGGCTCCGAGGTTGCTCTCTTGAGCTCGTGAAATAAGGCACTCTTTAGCGGCCAGTAGGCCGCTTTGGATCGCACCCTCAATGCTCGATGTTTGCATGTAATCGCCACAGGTTACGATGCGTCCATTGCCTGGCATATCACCGCGTAGTTCGCGAGTCCACAAGGGTTCACTCGGGTTGATAAAAGCATACGGGACTACGTAGGTCCTCAGATGCCTCCAGCTAGTGACGGTCCATCCAAACCAGAGTTCTAGCTCGCTCCGCACTTTGGCAACCAATGCGTCGGCATCGATCGGGATCGTTCGATTGATATTCACACTGGCCAAGACTTGACCCCGTGGCGCATAGCTTGCCTGAACAAGACTCGGAAATGCGACGTGATTGATGGCAAAAAAATCCGACTCGACCTGCCCTTCGCGCAACGGGTCTGCAAGATTGCCGTTGAGCCACAATATCGGCTCTCGCGTTGGTGCCGAACTTCGATCGATCGCAAAATACAGACAGGTCGTCGCATTCCAAGCGAGCTTTTCGGGGATCGGGAGTCGATCCCCAAGAAGTCGCTTGGCGCCGCTAGCCTCGGTCGCGATGACCACTTGGATTCCCTTTACCTGCGTTCCATCCGAAAGCTTGACTCCCGTATCGGTGATCTCTCCGACGGTGGTATTCAACCGCAAAACCCCAGGCTTCCACGAGCTACAGATTTGCTCGGGGATCGCTTGGATCCCTCCGGCGGGTAGAGCTGCAGTCGAGAGCCCCATCTCGCGAAAGACATACTCCATCCTGGCCGAATCGATGTTCAGGCTCGAATCCAAAAAGATTCCGCCTAGGAACGGTCGGAAAAACCTATCGATGATCCGCTCTGAAAAACCGACTTCCCGCAAACGCTCGAGGGTGCTTTTACCCCGAGACTTCAAGACTTCCTCGACGGGCAATCGCATCAGGCTCTGTCGATAGCGTTGTAGCGTCCAAAGATCGTTCCACGTTGCCACAGGAGCTTGCAAGGTCCGGATCGCATCGAGGAGCATGCGATTCCATGGCGAACGGATCGGGTCCTTGACCGTATGCCAAGCATTCCCGATGCGAACCATGGCACCGGGGTGAAACGACTTGAGCTTGAGTCCCCCCAAATCCAAGACCTCTTTGGCCTTCTGGTAACCGGTGAGGTAAACCTGGAATCCATGATCGAGCAGGAATCCACCGACACGATCGGTTTTGAGCCTCCCACCGGGTCGCTCGTCGGCTTCCAGGACCACGACATCGAGCCCTGCGTCGATCAAGCTTTTCGCGGCAGTCAATCCGGCAAGTCCAGCTCCCACGACGATCGCATCATGTACTCTGGAATCCGATCCAAACCTCTGGCTACTCACTCGGGCTCTCCGTCGCTTTGTGCCGCCACTGGGGTTTTGGGCGTCCTGAGTTTGGGGTTCTCCAGGTAGGCGAGCACCAGCGAGATGTCCGCTGGGGTAATTCCACTGATCCGCGATGCTTGGTCCAAATTCAATGGCCGAATTCGCGAGAACTTTTGTTTGGCTTCATTTCGCAGACTGACGATGGCCAAGTAGTCGAAATCGCTCGGGATTTTCTTATCCATCATGCGTTCTTGCCGCTCGACTTGTACCTGCTGGCGAGCCACGTAACCCTCGTACTTGATGTCGTATTCGACTTGCAAGCCGATCTCTTCGGGGAATCGAGCGAGGTATTCAGGGAAACGCTCCAAGAGATTCGCCCAGGTGACCTCGTTGCGCTTAAGGTACTTGTCCCCCGTAACATCCCCGATCCGTAAAGCGGCCACGGCGCGTTGAGCCGTTTCGATCTGTTCGAGCTTGTTGGTCAAGCGAATGTACCTGGCTTGATCGACCAATCCGATCTTGTATCCCAACGCAGTCAGCCGTCGGTCGGCGTTGTCTTGACGCAGCATCATGCGATATTCAGCACGACTGGTGAACATTCGGTAAGGCTCGTCAACGCCGCAGGTCACCAGATCGTCGACCAACACACCGATGTAGGCTTGATCCCGATTGAGGACCAATTCGGATTTGCCTTGGAGTCTTAGCGCAGCGTTGGCGCCTGCGACTAACCCCTGCGCTCCGGCCTCTTCATAGCCGGTCGTACCGTTGAGTTGCCCGGCAAAATAAAGCCCCGCTACAAGCTTGGTCTCCAACCAGGGATAAAGTTGATCGGGCGGACAGAAGTCGTATTCGACGGCATATCCATACCGCATGATTTGAGCTTTTTCAAGTCCTGGGATCAACCGGAACATCTGGTCTTGAACGTCCCGTGGTAGCGATGTCGAGATTCCGTTGACATAGATTTCCTGAGTCGTGCGGCCTTCGGGCTCGAGAAACAATTGGTGTCGATCCTTGTCGGCAAACCGCACGACCTTGTCCTCAATCGAGGGACAGTACCTTGGTCCCGAAGATCGGATCTGCCCGGTGTACATAGGTGCTCGGTGAAGATTCGCCCGAATCAACTCGTGGACGGCTTGGTTGGTGTAGGTGATCCAACAAGGAAGCTGCGGTTCTCTCAACGCATCGGTCATGAACGAAAAGGCCTGCGGGCGGGCGTCTCCTGGTTGCATTTCGGTCTTGCTGTAGTCGATCGTCCGACCGTTGAGCCGCGCAGGCGTTCCGGTTTTGAATCGCTCGACGCGAAACTTCAATCTTTCGAACGCTTGGCTGATTCCAGACGTGGTCCCCTCACCGGCCCGACCACCAGCCGTTTTGGCCTCCCCGGTGTGCATAATGGCCTGAAGGAATGTCCCTGTCGTCAGGACGATTGCATCGGCAAGGTACATCGCGTCACCACGGACCCGAACCCCGCGGACTTGAGTACCCGAAGCGAGCGTTTCGGTGATCAGGTCCTCGACGAGCTCCTGGCGCAAGTCGATGTTCGGGGTCTCTTCGATTTGCCGCTTGATATCGAATTGATAAGCTTTCTTGTCTGCTTGAGCACGCGGCGAGTGCATCGCTGCTCCTTTTCGGCTGTTGAGCAAGCGGAACTGGATTCCCGTGCGATCGATCGTCTGGCCCATCAATCCACCGAGGGCATCGATCTCTCGGACGATTTGTCCCTTGGCAACCCCACCGATGGCCGGGTTGCAACTCATCTGTCCGACCGTATCGAGGTTCCCTGTAAGGAGTGCTACGCGTGCACCGAGCCGAGCGGCCGCAGCAGCAGCTTCGGTCCCGGCATGCCCAGCACCGACGACGATCACGTCATATTTGTATTGAATTCCCATGGATACTTTGCGGTCTGAAATGTGGTAGAAACCGGCAACTCATTCTAAGTACGAGCCAAGGTCTGTATAGGTCCAAGATTTACGTCGATGTTAGGCTCGCAGGCAGCGGCACGACCGCACCGCGTTGGGTACAGACATAGGCTGCAATGCGTGAGGCCTGCACATGGATTTGAGACAATGGTCTTTGATTCAAGATCCCCATGATCAACGCGGCGGTAAAGGCATCTCCGGCTCCGACCGTGTCGATCGCGGTAACTCTCAAGGCGGGTTGCTCGTCCCATTGTCCATCGAGAAATACCGCTGAGCCCTCCGAGCCGCGGGTCAAAGCGATGCAACGCAGCGAGTGCCGCCCGATGAGCGTTTCGCACATCGATCGCTCGTCATCGGAACGCACTCCCAAGAGCCCAGCGACGACTGGAAGCTCTTCATGGTTGAGCTTGACGATATTGGCCCTTTGGATGGAGGACCATAGGGTTTCTGAGGAGTAAAAATCCTGCCTAAGATTGACATCGAAGACTCGAAGCGTCTCGCGTTGGGTATGCTCCAAAAAACCGAGAATGGTGGTTGTACTCTTTTCAGATCGCTGGGCCAACGTGCCGAAACTGACCGCATCGCACTGGCCAGCGAGTTCGATCCAATGGTCTTGAAGTTCAAGGAAATCCCAAGCCACCTCGGATGCGAAGCGGTATCGGGGCGAACCGAGTGCGTCGAGCTCTACGCGGACACTACCGGTAGGATGCTCCGGATCGACCGATACCCAGCGGCAGGAAAGCTTGTGCTCCTGCATCCATAAGAGGGCTTGGCTTCCCAACGCATCGTCTCCAACGGCACTGGCGATTCGAGCGTCGGCACCAAGACTTGCCGCATGGCAAGCGAAATTCGCAGGCGCTCCCCCAAAAAGAGCTCTGTCCTCGTACACATCCCAAAGGACTTCTCCGAGCCCAACGACGGTCTTTCGGTTCACTGCAATTCCTTGATAGCTTGAGTTAGTCGATCGATATCGCCGGAGTCATTGTACGCATGAACGGCGATCCGCAACGCTCCGTGCCTTACACTCAAAATGATCCCCGAACGTATCAAGTGGCGGCGGACCTCTTGAGGATCCTTGCCCGGAAGGTGAAACGAGACAATACCGCTTGCATGCCCATCGAGCCGCGTTGGATCCGGCGGGACTGGCCAAGCCATCTGAGCACCCAGGGAAAGGAGTTCTTCTCGTGCCGATTGCGTTGTTTCCAAGACCCTTGCTGCAAAGCCACTCTTTGGATCATGACACCCATAGTGCAACAGAAGTTCGAGGCTAGAGTCTAGACCCAGCAGCCCCACATGGTTCGCAGAGCCACCCTCGTAGCGAGCCGCGGAATTCTTCAATCGCTTGCCCTCAGAGACAAATTCATGGCTCGCATCGAGCGAATTCCAACCCGAAAGAACATCCGTGAGACGATCGAGCCGTGAGCGTCGAATGAACAGCAAACCAGCACCCTCTGGTCCCATCATCCATTTGTGCCCATCGGCAGCCGCATAATCGATAGGAACCTGACGGACATCGAGCGGAAAGACACCCATGCCCTGAATCGCATCGACAAAGACCTGTGCACCTCGGCGATGCGTAATGTCACAGACCTCCTGCAGATCGACCCGGTGGCCCGTGGCATACCCAACCCAACTGAGACTTACTAAACGCGTTGTCCGATCGATGGCAGATGCCAGTTGCACCAGATCGATCGATCCATCGGGCCTCGGGGCGATCTTTCGGACCTCAACCCCGCGATCTCTCAGGGACAGCCAAGGTAGTAGGTTGCTAGGAAATTCATTGCTCGGCAGCACCACGCTATCGCCCGCTTGCCAGGGGAAAGCCAAGGCAATCGTTTGGATCCCCAAGGTGGTGTTGGGGACCAAGGCGATTTCGTCCGTCTCTGCTCCGAGCAAACAGGCCGCTTGGTCCCGCAAATGCGAAGCCTTGGCCGACCAAGCCGGCCAGTGGAAATCCCCATCGATGGACGCCTCCATCGCATAATCTCCGATCGCCCTCGCGGTCTTTCGGGGCAAGGGACCGACGGCCGCGTGGTCAAAATAAGCCCATTTTTCCACTATGGGCATTTCTTCTCTAAGTTGATTCCAGGGATCCATAAGTTCCGGTTTTATCAAAGTTTCCCCCGAATCATCCTCTGGTGGGAATGTTTTTTAAGAAAAATCGATGTAGCTGGTAGGGATTGCTGACAGTCGCAAAACTTCAACTATACTAGCCTGCCGACTCGGATCGGTCGGCCGTCGGGTCTGGAGGTTTCGTTTTTCACTGGCTTTTTATTCCTGTTGCCCGATCCCCATCAGTCCGATTTATGGCTCTTCTCCTGGCTGTCGTCCGAACCCTTAGATCCCGTAGATCATGATGCATTTTTCGAACCTAATGCGTGCGGGCCTCCTAGCTGAGCGACGAGGTTATTGATGCCCAGACTCCTTTGTTTACTCGGACTTGTCGTCGCAGGTCTCGTGCTTCTGCTGTTCCTTGCAGATCTTGCATTATCCTTCACCGGTTCGGGTGGTATCTTCTCTTACCCGAGTCTGATGATGGATATCGCGTTTATCGTCGCCTCGGCAATCCTCGGCTACCTAGCCTGGTCAGCTCTCAAAGAACTCAAATAACAATCGGTTCGACGCGTCGAGCTGGTCGAATCGTACGAAAAGGCTCATGGTTTGTATGAAGTTCAACCCGGAAAGCTGGTACTTGGAACGCAAAGTCTGGGGGGGGCTCGATGCGATTTTGATCGCTCCGAGGGGTAAGACTCCTGTTGCTCTAGTCGTGCTGTGTCACGGATTTGGAGCCCCCGGAACCGATCTGGTTCCGTTGGCTGAAGAGATCGTTCCGTTGCTACCCGAAGGGGAGTCGTTTCCCGCTTTTCTCATGCCCGCGGCTCCGATGGATTTGGAGGACTCCCACGGAATGCCAGGCGCAAGGGCTTGGTGGCTGATCAATATGGCCAAACTCGCCGAACTCTCGGCCGTCGATAATCTCGATGCGCTCAGGAACGAAATTCCGCCGGGAATCGATGAAGCGCGGGGTGCTCTGGAGGATTGCATCGAAGCGTGCCTGAGCGACAAAGAATGGTCGGCTACTCCATTGGTCCTTGGTGGATTCTCCCAAGGCGCAATGCTCTCGGTCGATACGTCGATTCGCTCCAAACGGATCTCTCCGGTAGCTCTGATCGTTTGGTCCGGTGCCCTGATTTGCGAGTCGAGTTGGAAACAGGCCTTCGAGATTCGCCCCAGGAGTTTCCAGGTCTTCCAAAGCCATGGGCGTCAGGACATGATCCTTCCTGTCTCAACAGGTCGATCGCTCCTGGGATTCCTCCGAGAATTGTCCGTACCTGTCGAATACTCGGAGTTTCACGGCCCCCATACCATCGCGACCGAATCGCTCGATGGTGCGGCAAAGCTTCTTGCGAACCTCTTGCAAAGGTAGTTCGCCGCGGAGGCTTCTTCTATTTGCCGCCGCGAAGCGAATCGAAGTACTCGCGGAGTTGATCTCGCTGGGCCTTGGACAATTCGATATTTTCGATCGCATCGGGAGCATCGGGTTTGGCGGATTTGACGGCTTCTCGAACCTCTTCACGCGTTAAACCCTTGCGATTCTTACCGCCGACTTTTTGGCCGGGCAACATCTCCCCCTTTCGCATCTTGTCGCGAACTTGAGCGTCGTACTCTTTGAACCCTGCTTGTTTCTCGTCTCGATCGCCCGTTCCTCTCCCTTCGCCCTGACCTTGGCCCGATTGCTCGTCCTGCTCTTCCCCCTTTCCTTTTCCTTTAGCTTGGGTTTTTCCTGTCGCTCTTGATTGCCGCTTGTCGGCTGGGTCCTTACCCTCCTGGTTGGACTCTTGGCCTTCGGACATTTCGCCATCGCCCTCTTGGCCATCGCCCTCTTGGCCATCCCCCTCTTGATTGGCCGATTCTCCCTGGCCCCCCTCT
>JAJTEK010000217.1 GCA_021299695.1 Pirellula sp.
ATGCCCGATGAGAATGGATGAAAGAAAAATCTCCTGCGTTTTACGCCGTTTTCCGGGTGTTTGGTATTAGCTCGGAGGGCGACATATCTCTGCCGGTCTGCGTAAGCCACCGGACCCGGGCAACAACACAACCATTCTGTATTCTTCCGATGCGCCAGCATCTAGTTCAGATACTTCGCAATTTGATAACTATCGCATTTAGCAAATACTTGCTTAGCCTCTAAAACCACCCCTCACTCCATGTGTCGCCCGCCGAGATTCAAGCTTGTCACCTGCTCCATAACATCGCTTCGGAGATACCCATAGGCACCACCCTTTCTCTCTTGAAAGCGGACAGGCTAGAAGCCTATCCCACGCTCGATGGTGGGTTGCGCGGCAAAGCCCGCTTCACCCACCCTACGTAAAACATGAATGCAAAGACGCACCCCTAACCTGCTGGAGCCCAAACGCAGCATACCGGCGGGCTTGGTCAAGTTCCTCGCCGTTGGCTGCGGGTTAAACGAATTTTGGCCTTCGGCGAATATCGAGTCCAGCATCTTTGGCTGAATCGATTTCGGTTTACCTCACCACTCAAGCCTACTCCCGGTTTTAGCCCGTAGGCGGAAATCAAACAGCCGGATCTCTACGGGAGATCCACTACCTTTGCGTCTTTGCGCCTTTGCGCCTTTGCGTTCATCTCTTCCAGCAGCAAGGATCTCTACGGGAGATCCACTACGCGGCCAAGGATCTGCCCGCTAGCCACAGGCCAGCACCGAAGGCTCCGATCCCTAAAATCAAACTGCCTAGACCTAGGCCGAGCATCTCCCAATGTCGCTTGGCATGCAACAAATCTGCTAACTCCATCGCTAACGTCGAAAAGGTCGTCAAACCCCCACAAAATCCTACCCCCAACAACAACCCCCATCCATTCGGCTTGCCACCGACCGTACACACCGAAACGACAACCCCCAACAAAAATGACCCTACCAAATTCACTAGCCCCGTCCCCAACATCGAAGATGCCCCAGGGATCCACCAACCCACCAACCGACCCACTCCATAACGGACCATGCTCCCAAACGCCCCTCCTAATCCTACCCACACAAAGCCCATCCAACCGGTATTCATCGTCGCTCCTCCATCCATTCACAAGCGCATTCACTAGCGCATTCTCAAGCGCTTCCTATTGCATCGAACTGGGCTGTATGACTCCGGATGAATTCAATGAACACACCCGCTAAGCCTTCGTCGGCCCCCAAGCACCGCGCTAATACCCACTGGCGATCCGGACTCTCCTGTCGCCATCGCTGAACCCGTGCCCTCAATTGATCCATCAACTCCCCCTCAAACAATAAATGGGGCTGAATCACCACCGTGTCGCATGTCGGGTTTGAAGAAAATTCGCTCGATGATATCGAGCTAGTCGGATCGGTCGGATCGGTCGGATCGGTCGGATCAGTCGGATCAGTCGGATCAGTCGGATCCGATGGCCGCAGCGCGGCGGCTTGGGCTAGCAACTCATCGACGCTCGGTACTCCACCTGCAAAGAAGCCGGTCGATACCCACGCTAAACTCCGTTGCTCAGCCACCAGATCCGTAAACCGCCTCATGTGCGCCAAGGCCTCCGGGTCGCTCGTCCCCCGACCCACCATCGCCAAGGCGACGCGATAAGAGGACTTGCCTCGCACCGGACAAACCTCCGCACAAGCTTGCGGATACCCATAACCGCAATGACCCTCGGGACATCCCCGCTCCTGGGCCTGCGAGGTGATCTCGATGTACCTGCGATTCGATAACGCGATGACCTCCTGCGCCGTTCCGAGCGATGGCGTCTGGCCAACGACGCTGATCCCACACTTTGCAGCAACCTCAGAGACCGCGTCGGGTATGTCCGACTTGGCATGCGCTGCGGTAAAGAGCAAGATCGGTACGACCACGATCCGTCGGAACCCCTCCGCCGCAAGTCCCTCGATCGCTTGCTCGATCGTCGGCTCGGCCAACTCCAAAAACGATGCTTCCATCCTCCAGCTCGGCTCAATCCGCCGCATCTGCTCGACCAACTCCTTGAGCTGCTGCTGACCGCTGGGTTTACGCGTCCCATGGCCTACGACTAAAACGGCAAGATCGCTTGGAAGCATTGGAAATGAAATCGCGAGGGAAGGATGGGTAAATTAGGTATTCTGCGCAGCCAAAACAACTCGGCTACGGCTCGAAAATCGGACCCCACTGGGACCTTGTGCCGATTGCATCGATCCTAACGATTGAAGGGTTTGCAAAATAGTAAATGTCTTATGATTTGGGAAAAAACTCCGGCTTTTCCTAAAGAATGCACTCGAAACCATTTGCATTTGTTTTTTTGTTGACGATTCCAATTTCTTATTTGATCCCAACGGCATCTTTGACAAAGATATGGGAGATAGTTCCGACAATTTCTCAAGTTCCAACTCTCGCGAATCACGATGTCCCATCGATCCGTAAGTCGACGCGCCTTGGTCAAGGCCCTTCGATCCTGCTGCCTTCACTCCCTGGGTCAGGCACACGTTGCAACCCTCGGACTCTCCGCCCTGTGCTTGAGCGTTGGACCAAGCAACGGCCTTGCACAAGACTGTGCACCTTGCGGTCCGAGCGTCCCGGCGATCCGATACCGATTGCAATCCGAAACCATCTACGATCAAGTCCCCGTGACCAGGAACAAGATCGAGTACCAAGATGTGATGGTCGAACGGGAGAGCGCCAGCTATCGACCCGTCACCGAGACCCGCGTCGAACGCAAAGCCGTGACGGTCCGACGACCTGTGATCGAAACCTCGACGGTCAATCAAACGTACTCGGTCCTCAAACCCGTCACCAAGGTCGAGTACATCGATGAGACAACCCTCGTGACCGAGACCTCGCAAGTCGAGCAGACCGTCACGAGCTACAAACAAGTCACCGAGACGCAGTACCAGACGCAATACACCACCGTCCAGAAACCGATCACCGAAACGCAGATCGCTGTTCAAAACTTCTTGGTGCAAAAACCCGTCACCGAGACGACTTACCAAACCCAACAGTACACCGTACAGCGACCCGTCAACGAAACGACGATGCAAACCCAGACCGTCGCTGTCCAACGGCCCGTGACCGAGACGGTCATGCAAGCCCAGGCCGTCACCTCGATGATGCCCGTGACGACTTACCAACCCGCGACGGTCGACGCCGGTGGTTACATGGCTCAGAACTACTACAAGCCCGGAGATGTCCGATACCACTTGCGCTGGACCCAACCCGCCTACGGCGTCAACCCTCAGACCGGTCAGCCGATCTACCAACAAGGGGGCTTGAACTGGGTCCCTTATTCGGCCCCAGGTCAAACCACCACCGCGACCTACTACCAACCGAACTACCAGCAAGTCGCGATCCCCCAAACGAGCTTGATGCCCCAGACCCAGAACATCCAAGTACCAGTCACCTCAACGCGTATGCAGACCGAGTACCTGCAGCAACAAGTCCCCGTGACGGTCCAAAAGATGCAGACCGAAGTGCTTCAGCAGCAAGTCCCCGTGACGACGACCCGAATGCAAAGCGAAATCGTCCAACAACAAACTCCTGTGACGACCACCCGCTACGAAAACCAAGTCGTCGCACAGCAAGTCCCCGTCCAGGTCCAAAAAACAGTCGCGGTTCAAGAAAAAGTGATGGTCCCGCAGACCGTCTCCAAACCGCTGACCAAACGGGTCGCCAAGGAGAAAGTCGAATACATCACCGAACAGGTCGTCCGACCCGTTACGGTCCAAAAGGAAGTCTTCAAAGACGAAGTCGTCGTCGAAGAGACCCCTGTCCAGACAACCCGAATGGAACGCGTGGTCCAAAAGGTCATGGTCCCCCAACGGGTCACCAAAACCGTTCCCGTCACCGAAATCCGCTTGGTCCCTAGGATCGTCACCCGACGCATCCCGATCGACATCTACGGAAACCCGATCTCGATCCCGTCGCCTGAAACCCAAGCACCCGAAACTCAGTCGGCTGAAACTCAGACTCCAAACGTTCAGGCACTCAGCGCCCCGGCAAGTTCCCC
>JAJTEK010000218.1 GCA_021299695.1 Pirellula sp.
ATTTCGAGCAATTCTGGTTCGATGGGACAAAAAACTGAGCAACAACATCGCAGGATTACACCTTGCATGCGCTTACATCACATTTAAACGCTCGGGGGTTTTCGGATAGGCTCTTAGGGTCGACAATACCAATGGCATCGTATGCACGATACCGCGACCGATCGCCGACCAGGGACGATTGCGACTAGCTAGCGCGACTCCGAAGTCATCGGCTTTCACGATCAATGCTACCGTACCGTAGACCGCGATCGTGATACCCATTCCTACCACCGCCAAAACGATCGCTTTCATGGCCAAGGACGCTTCACCGACAGTCGACAGCGTGATCGCTTCCACCATAGGAAAGTTAGAGCCTTTTACCCGCAAATTCTGCGGAAGAGCCATAAATTCAGTGGTAGGGCCAAAACTTTCTCGGAAATTGCTTGACAGCTCTAGATCTGAACACTAGGTTGACAGATGTTTTCGAACGTCGCTTCCGGACTGAAATACTGTGCCCGTAAAGTTTCGTAGAGGATGATATACATGATTCAACTCGTTTCGTTGATTCATCTATTTAACAGAAGTCGATCAATGGGTTGTGCAACGAGTTTGATCCATTCTTCGATCAAGAGTTTCTTGACCGTTCAGCATCGCGTCTTCCATCTGGACCGATCCAAGCTTCTTGCGGTACTACTAGCAACACTGCTGTTGGAGAGTTGCTACGCGCTAAATGCTGCGGAATTAGTTGATGGCAAGTGCATCTTGTCTGATGAAACCGTATTAGTTTTCCAAAAAGTCGAGGCAAAGAATCTGGTGCCAGGTGCCGAGAATTCAATTGAAATCATTCTGGTTAACAAATCAAAGGAATCAATTGAGTTTACGGAAATAACCGCCTCGTGTGGTTGCGTAGCGGCCGAGCCGATAGAACAGAAATTGAACCCTGGAGAGGAGGTATCGCTAAAAATCAAGCTGCGATCTCTTGCTACGATGGAACCAGCTACAAGAGAAGTAAAAATAATTGATGATCGCAACCGAATGTGGCAGTTGGCAATTTCTTGTGTCAACATAGCGCCGTTTGAGTCATTTGAGGACCCTCTTGTCTTTGAAGACTATGAAAACATTGGTGATTTCAAAATTAAAATAAAGAAAAACTTGAGAGCGATCGAATCTCTATTGAAAGCTACCGAATCGGCTAGATTGGGAGAGCTGAAAGTTAGAGGGCTTGGGGTTTCGGTGGATAAAATTGGCCTAGCGGAAAACGAAAACTATATAGATCTCGAAATTAGAGCGGACCCTAGATCGATTAAATTGCTCGGCCAGTCTACGGAAATGATCGAAATACAAAACTCTGTATTCAAGATGCAGCTTCCAATTGTATTTAAGGGTCCCAGGATACCTAGGATCTCTCCTCGCACCGTAAGTCGTTACAAGCTTACAGAAGGCCTGCAGCGAATGATGGTACTTAATGTCGATGGCGAGAAAGAAGAAATTGGATTTCGGGGGGTCGATGAAAACCGTCGACGAATCGAGGTTGATGCTGAACGCAATGGTGGCAGCGATAGGGTTCAATTGTACAACCTATCCTCATCCTACGACAAAATCAAGGAATGCCGAAAAATAGAAGTCTACAGTCGTAAAAATCCCGATACTATCTTTGCTGTTTTGGAGGTCATTGAATAATGAAATCTGCAAATTTTTGCACTGCCAGCTGCTCACTAGTTCTCGCACTTGCGATTTGTCATTGTCGCGTAGCGGTTTCCCAATCTCTAGACGGAACAACCGAACCTGTTGGCTCTAAGCCCAAATGTGTTGTTAAAGTTCAGAGAACCTGCGCTGGCGAGTTTGGAACTCCTCCAGCGGAGCGATGGTGTTCGCAGATTGAGTGTACCGATACATGCGAAGGCGAGAAGGGATTCAATTTCATCGCAAGTCCGAACGACTACGTCCAAAAGAAATTTGATAGCATCAGAGATCCGATACCCGGGGAAAGAGGAGAGTTGAGGGTAGTTGGATCAATCCATCATCGCTGTGCCTATATTTGGACGTGCAATCCCGAATGCAGGATGGTTCCAGGGGAAGGGAAGCGATGCTTCAATTCTTCCTCTGAGCTTACACTTGGATTCAAAACGCTCGGCAAGGCTGAAGCGTCTTGTGATCCCCCAGCAGATCCTCCCAAACCGGAACCGACCACCGGCGTTTTGCCGTAACCGTTCACGGGCCGGTGCAAAGAATCACGCTCAGGCGGCGTGATCTTCGATCAAGGGGCGCAGTTATGGCGCTGTTTCTACCGCGAACTTAGCCTTTTGACGGCGTCTAGATTAATTTGCTAAAATCCATGTCACGGGCCGTGAACGGTTACGTTTTGCCCAAGACAACCTATCCATAACCACACCCCTGTTTTCTAGGGAAAGAACCGCCGTAGTTCGAAAGGATGATCGTATGAGACTGAAGGTATGGTTAGTTGCTATCTTGGTTATTCTATGCAATTCCACGGTGGCTCGTTCGTGTCAAGAGTTTGTCGATGATATCCCAAAAAGTGAGGTCTACGATTGCGTGACGGAACTAGTGTCGAATCGGGAGAAGTTTCAAAAGTTCGGAGTTCTTGTTCAAATCCATCAAATTAACGACAGCCTGAAACATCCTGATTACAGCGGAACACTCTTTGAGGATTTCACTATATTCGAGGATTTCAAGAGAAGAAAAATCAGGGTCGATCGATTTAAATTTCCTACGTTTGATCAAGACATGAACGTCATATCAAGCTGGCAGACTAAGTTTGAGGATGGGGGGCTTGTGAAATTCTTCTACGGAACGGTACGATCAGACGAGTCCTCGGAAAAATCCTATGCGAGGAACTTCCCTCGTTTCGATTTATGGATGTTGCCAATTACAGAGATTTCAGTACAGGAGCACAGAAACAACATAGGCTCAATGTACTGGGCTGAGTTGCTTGATGAAGACCGCTTCCTATGGGCGCAAGCTAATGACTCGTACATTCGAGGTGAATGGAGTCTCGGTGATGGAAAAAATAAATGCTACGCACAGATTTATTTTGATAGGAAACTCAAAGGATTGCCTGTTCTTGCAAGATTCATTCATCCTTCAGATTATCAAATTAAATTCGCGAAGAAGGGTTTGAGTTTTTTGACGGAGGTCGAAACAGAATGGAAGCCGAATGCAGATGGCTATGTCCCGACTTCCATCAGAGTATATCGCCAAAATTATGGAAAAAATGGGAATGTCGAGAGTTCAACGATTAGGGATTCCAGGTTCAATTGGAAATCTTCGTTTGTGAATAGTGACGGTGGATTTCACGAGAAGTTGTTCGTCCCTGGTGCAATCGATTCTGTGACATTATTCGAAAGTTTTAAGTAACCCGTTTGGGTAAAAAGACGGCGTTTGAATCACAGTTGAAACTGCAGATGTGATCTGAGTCGCAATAGGTGTGTAAAGATCGATGCTGGCTTCATCCGTTTCAAGCGAAATGATCAAAGAATACTTCGCATCTTTCTCGAAACAATTTAGTGTTTGCCGATCTTTCCACCAACCTGAAACTGGATGGATCGCAATGATGCCCCACACGGCCAGCTCTACTGCCGTGCCCGTCCATAAAACAGAGTGAATCGAACCCCTGTTCCTATACCGCGGACCTATCAACCACGATCTCTCGTTAGGACCGGCCGTGTTGGATTCCTGATCCTCCTCCCACGCAGCCCTGGTTAGCCTCATCAGCAGTTGCTGCTCCGTTTCGGTTGCTTCGTTCTAGGTGGCCGTGAATGATCGGGTCTTCGACCTGCGGGCTCAAGTTTCAGTTCGCGCGCCTGAACGCCGGTAGCCGCTGCCACAGAGGGCGAATCACATGCTTGCTAAAAGGAGCCACTGCCGCGCCGATCGCTAGACCTGCCATTCCTGCCAACGCAGCGCCAACGACCCAAGCAACCAACCCGCCACCTATCGGCATCATCGATCCTGCCGATGCACCGACGTCCTTGATCCAATACTCCGGCCCGCTGAGCCCATATTCGGCCAGACTGTGCAAGATGATGCCG
>JAJTEK010000089.1 GCA_021299695.1 Pirellula sp.
CCTTGTTAGGTTGGCGATCGAGCAGAGCGGGAAGGCGCTGGCCGATACGAGGACAAAAAAGATCATTCGATTTTTTGTGTGTGTGGAGGTTGTTGCAGGCTGCGGCTAGGCCCATGGGCTGTGAGGATGGGGGCTTTGGGTGGTCTGCAACGGCAGAAGTTTGTTCGGCTCGAGTGACACGTCTGGTCACGGGCCTGGAAAACTTCGAAAAATTTCCAGCGCGTCACCCGGTGCCTGGCACCTGAGTGAGGACGATTTTTGCCAGCATTCCGATTCGGGGATCGCAAAGGTGCCTGGCACCGGGTGCGGGGACTAGATTTGCCAGGATCACAAAGGTGCCTGGCACCGGGTGCGGGGGCGAGTTTTGCCAGCATTCCGATTCGGGGATCGCAAAGGTGCCTGGCACCTGGGTGAGTCCCCGTGTGGGAATGCTAGCAAAAGAACTGGGGTTTTGGTGGGAAAAGCCAGCAAACCTTGGCCTCAGGGAGGCGTTTGGTGGACCTGGAAGTTCGTGCGGATTATCCGACCAAAAATCGCAGAATTTTTTTGACTTCCCAGGATTTGTTGAAGTTCTCGTTTTGGATTGAATCGGGATCTGTATAGATTGAGTCAACCACCTCGCGAAACGGATTGCGATGTGGAATTCATTCCATGTCTTCAGAGTCCATCCCGGTCTATGTCGAATCTACCTTCTTCCAGCGATCATCAAGTCGATCTCTTGCTCAAAAACGCGCAACTCCGCGATGAACTAGAGCCTTTTTTGGACGAATCGGTCGATGTGCTCAATGGCAGAAACATGAGCCTCGAAGATGAAAACGATTTCCTGGAGTCCATTCTAGAATGGGAGCGAGCACCGTCGCTTCCGATCGCCCAATGGTTTGAGCCTGAGTTAAACCTACCGACCCCGGATTCACTCGATGATACGACGCTCTCGAAATTGCTTTGGAAGACGATCCAATTGCTCTACAGCCAAAAGATCTCTTTGGACTTTACCGACCACTTGAGCGATCGACAACTCTATTGTCTGCTGATGCGTGACATCCTTCCGGTCTATCAAAAGAAGGTATCGAGGCCCCGGAATTTTCTCCACTGGCACTGCCTGGACGATAACGATGTCGATTGCTGGCTGACTTACTATGCCACCGAGGAGGAGCGTGATGAATGGGAGGCCCAGACCGGTCTGTTTGCGCCCGAACGCAAGCATCCTCCTTATCCGCGTCAGATGCCGCGCCGGCCAGGGAATTTTAGTTAGTTTACTCGTGCCACTCAGCGGTCGAGCGGAGAACCACAGGACTCATCCCAGGCTTGAAGGTACGCGCGATAACCGAGGTGTTTATCAGCGTCGTGTTCCAGCAACCGTCGAACTTGCGCCACTAGTTCGGCTTCGATTTCGCAAGTGATGCGTCCCATGAGAACCTGGAGTCGCAGGAACACGAAATAGGTGTCTAGGACATCGCAGCGGCAGTATTCGCTGATCTCATGGAGTTTTCCCTGGCGGTGCAATTCAAGGACCATATCCCCTTGGACATCGATCTTGCCGGGTTTGTTGACCAGTGCTGCGGCGAGGTTGAGCCCCCCTCGAAACCAGGTGCTACCGAAGTTGGTGAGGATTTCGTGCAAATCCAGGTGCGATTCGAGGTTGTAGCGATTGCGATTCTGTGAATACGTTCGGTCGTAGATGTTGAACCAAGCAGGAACGCTGATGCCAAAGCGGTAGGCAGATAACTCCATCAATGGCAGATCGAAAGATCGACCGTTGAACGTCACCCAAGTTGGATGAGCATAGCGTTCCCATCCAAGCCAAAAGGCTTTGGTGATCTGTTCGGGGCGATGGGCCGGTTCATCGAGCGATACGATTTCGGCCAGACTGAAGTCGTCGCGGATTTTGGCGATAACCAACGCGACAGGGAGGTGGTAGGTAAAGGGTATAAAGTCTTTACCGCTTTCGTCGAGGAGTTCCTGGCGGAACAATGCAATGGCCTGCTCGGAGTCCATGCCCTTACCCGGGTACTTGGTCCTGGCGATCATCTGGCCGTCGGCGATGCTTTCGACATCGAACAGCAGGTATTTGAGTTTGTTGGTTGGGTTAGCCATGAGCGAGACGCTTTTTGCAAGATCCAAATCCACACCGATGAACCGAAGGCTCCTGGTGGAAATCTACCAAGGAAACAGCCTTTTTGCATCTAGGGTAGGCGCGTTCGGAGGGCTTAAGCTGGGGTTACGAAGGTCCCAGATGTCGTTAAAATGCAGCAATTATCCACTCGGATCACGTTTTGTCGTTTTTTGCGAACCGCCACACTATGGATCACTTTCTTGCTCCGTTGACCCCTCCAATCCACGGATGCGAACTGTCGAGCCAAGTTCGAACCGCGCTTTGGGCCGCGACAGCTGGCGCCAATGTCATTCGGCAATGGGTCGGGCGTCCGACTCAGATCATTGAAAAAGGGGTTGGGGATTTGGTCTCCGAGGTCGACAAACAGGCTGAAAAAGCCGTGTTGGAGGTTTTGCAAGCAGACCCACTTAGGGCTACGATTTTTTCTGAGGAATCCGACCCGAGTATCCTCGAAGGTGCAAGCCAGTGTTGGTATGTCGATCCGCTCGATGGAACCAGCGCTTTTTTATTCCGTGTCGGAAACCCTTTTCCTTCGGTCCTGGTTTCTTTGTATTGTGAGGATAATCCCTCTGCAGCGGCAATCGTTTTTCCTTTGACCGGGGAGTTCTTCTACTCGCATACCGGGTTGGGAGCCTACAAGGATCAACAACGGCTCGTTCTACCGAGTCCAACGCGACTCGAAGATGCATGGATCGATATGAACCAATATGGGAATGCTCGTTATGAGACCGGCATGTTCGCGTATTTAAGGAATCAATTGAGAACTAGCCAGGGTGCCAAGTTGGTCACTTCGTTTCCACCTCATTCGGGTGTAGCGATGCGTCTGATCGACGGTACGACAGGGCTCTGTGCGGTGGTCCATGACAACAATTCCGAGAGCGTCAAGCAAGCTCCCTGGGACATCGCCGCGCCGCTGGCGATCTTGCACGAGGCCGGTGGTTGTTTTCTCTCTTTGAGAACCGGTCAGCCGATCGGTCCTAGAGACTGCGAGCCGATGGTCGTCTCGGCCGATCGCAAGCTCGCCAAACAAATCATTGATTTAGTCAGTTAGTTCTCTACAAAAAAAAGCCCGTCGCATTTCGCGACGGGCTTTTTGTGAATCCATCGAGTACTTACCAAGTGAACTCAACCCCGGCGGTTATCCCTTGATAAACGATATCCGAGGAGTTGTTGATCGCTGCGAGGCGATTCGATCCTGGTAAGAACAGCGAGGGCGGAGTGCTGTTGAAGTTATCCGAAGCCAGGGCAACATTGTCGATCCAAAGAACCTGATACGAGGTTCTAAAGGCGATCGAGTGGTTCAAGCGGTAGACCAACTGTGGTGTAAGCTGAGTGATGTAAGCAGCACGGTTGTCCAACGCGTACTCTCGAATCTCGGGGATTCCGAAAGAGGGGAGAGAGTTTGCGAAGATCGAGGTGTCTTGCTGGGATCGGTTGTTGTAGATACCCGTCTTGAACTCCACGCCCATCTTGATTCCTGGCAGGAAGTTGTACCATAGATCGGTTCCAACTTGCCAACCAACGAGCGAGTTGCGCGTCGCAACGTTGTAGTCAAAGAATCGAGGGCCGTTGTTCGCAGCACCGTTATTGTTCAATCCATCGGCGGTGAACCGTGAACCTTCGTCCAGATCCAGGTACCGAACTCCCGTCAGGAAGCTACCCTGGAAGTATCCAACGGGTTCGCTCCAGCGTCTTCGAATGCTGATTTCGCCGTTATGAAGCTCAGAGCGGTAGTCCAAAGTGTGAATCAGCGACCGGTCCGAGTCATCGAATCCGCCGGCCGGGAGCGTCCCGAAGTTGCTCACGAACGAGAAGAGGTTCGCCGAGGCGCTTCGGGCTACCGCCGATCCTTCGTCCTGACCTAAACCAAAGTAAGCGAATTCGAGATTCGAGCCAGGTCCCACTTGTACGTTTATTTGCGCTGCGAGCCCAGCTTGCATGCTGTCCGGGGCGACCATATCTGTGCCCAGAACAAAGTTGCCGGAATTCGCACCGAGCGACGAGACAGCGAAATTGCTGCCGCCGGTAGTGCGGTTCAATCCGATTACTTCGAGCGAAGCGTCGAACCAACGTTGCGAGGCGATGCCGCCTTCGCCGTAAGGAACCAGGAGCGAGGGGAGACCAGCAAGGCAACCCCCTAAACCGGCAAAGAGTCCATAAGGATTTCGACCCCAGCGATCGACATGCGATCGGACGCACCCTGCGAAGGGTCCACCGCACTCAGGACAAGGTCCCATCATGCCGGGCCCCATCATGGCTGGGTCCATCATGCCAGGTCCCATCGTGCCAGGAGGGCAACCTTCAGGTCCCATCATCCCGGGTCCCATCATCCCGGGAGGATAGCCTTCAGGACCCATCATGGGCATGCCCTCTGCAGGAACAGCACCCAAGGGTATACCTTCCACCGGAGGCAATCCCGAGGGAATCGGGGCATCTTGAAGTATTGGTTCTTGGTAAGCAACAGGGGTCAGCAATTGCGAGTCACCCTTTGGGGTCACCTGCAAGGTTTTGGGGCTAGAAGGCTTGTTGGACCCCCAGCTACCGGGCTTTTGAGCCCATGCCTGACCGCCGGACCCTGCAAGGGCCATGCTTGCCATCAACGTAAGTTTCCAGCCTTTGAGCAGCCTCATCGAATTCACTCCAGTGCGTTTGCCACCGGTTTGTCCGTCACCATCCCATCAATTGGAATGGCAGGAATACCTATTACCTTCGGCTTTATCGGCACGACCAGCAGGAAACGTTCGGCCAATCGTTATTTTTCTTGCACGAGCTTCGAATTTGGCTCAGAAATCCATTTCGAAATGACAGCAAATCTTCGAGTCTGGCAAAGGCGCAGACTGGAGTCTTACCGCAACGGCGCAGACTGGGGGCTGACCGCAAAGGCGCAAAGGGCGCCAAGGGGAGCAGCCAGGAGAGGAAATGGAATCAAAGTTCGTTGGATTGCAGTCTCAATCAGAGTTTGCCCGTCCGTTGCGTATTGGCCTTGCGATTTGCGCCTTTTGGGTTCGCAGGCGCATCGATCGCGCTGGGTGGGGCCTGTTGAGATCTCCAGGAGTCCCGCATGGCCTGCAATTTCTGGACCTCATCGGGGACAGGCCCCGCAAGATCGTTCGATTCGCTAAGGTCTTTTGGGGTTACTAGGAGGATTTGATTCGACGCATGAGCGTTTGTTGGGTACCGAATAGTGACTCCGGATTCGAATTCGGGTCTGGGGTGATTTGATGATAAGAACCATCCGGATGCATCAACCAAGCGTTGCGTTGGTCTTTCAAGGAGACCTCCAAGATTTCCCAGATTTTACTTCGGTGGGATTTCAGAAGGATCGGCGCGACTGCTTCGACCCGTCCGGAGAGATTGCGGTTCATCCAATCGGCGGATCCTACATAGAAGGTTCCTTCGATGGGGTCTGATTCTCCGTTTGCGAACCAGAAGATACGAGAATGCTCGAGGAATCTTCCGATGATCGATCTAACAGTTAGATTGTCAGTGTACCCGGGAATTCCAGGTTTTACACAGCAAAACCCACGAATGATGAGTTCCACACGCACACCTGCGACCGAGGCTTCAACGAGCTTGGTGATCATTTGAGCATCTTCGAGTTGATTCATTTTCAGGACGATTCTCGCCGGGAGTCCTTGTTTGGAGTTGGATATTTCCTGATCGATCAAATCGATGAATTTCGAACGCATATTTACTGGCGAGACCAGCAGGCGGTGGTACTCTTTTTTCGCAGAGCAACCGGTTAGAAAATGGAATAAATCGACGACATCCTGGGTGATCAATGGGTCGCTGGTAAAGAGACCTAGATCCGTGTAGAGTTTTGAGGTTTTGACGTGGTAGTTACCGGTGCCAATGTGTGCATAGCATTGAAGTCCATTCGGTTCTTGACGAACAACGAGTGCGATTTTTGAATGGGTCTTTAGGCCGACGACTCCGTAGACGACATGAGCACCAGCCCTTTCGAGTTGAGCAGCCCATTGTAAGTTTCGTTGTTCATCGAATCGCGCTCGTACTTCGATTAGGCACGCGACCTGTTTGCCAGATTCGGCAGCTCGAATGAGGGATTCGATAAATGGAGTTTCGTCCCCGACTCGATACACGGTCATTTTGATGGCTCGAACAAGGGGATCCCCAGCGGCTTGGTCGATGAAGCGAACGACGGAGTGCTCGAAGCTTTCGTAGGGATGGTGGACCAGAATGTCCTGTTGACGGATAGACTCCCAGAGATCCTCCTGCGGTCCGGGGAGCTCTCTTGGGTAGACTGGCTCCCAACCTTCGACACGCAAATGGTCTGGGCCTAAGCGAGTCAGTTCCCAGAGTTTTTCGTACTCCATGAGCCCTGGAACGACGTAGATCTGGTCTTGCGAAAGAGCGAATTCACGCTGGAGCAGCTCTAGAACTCGTGGATCGTGGTGTGAATCGATTTCGAGCCTGACTACCGGTTCGAACCGCCTGAGTTTCAGTTGATCGTTGACCAGTTGCTTGATGTCAACCATCTCTTCATTGAGCTCTACCTCTGCATCGCGGGTCACGCGAAAAAGCGTTGTCGATACGATTTCCAGACAGGGAAAGACGTCGGCTAGGTTGGCTTGAATTGTCGAAACGGTGCTGACAAGTTGGATTCGATCCGGATTCCCCTCTTCGAGGGGGATCCAACCTTGAAGTGAACTGGGGATCTTGAGTCGAGCAAAGCAGCCATCAGGGAATCTTGAATCTTTGAGGAGAACACCCAATGAGATCGAAAGATTGGAAAGAAAGGGAAAGGGGTGACTAGGGTCGACAGCGAGCGGAGTAAGAATTGGCAGGATGTTTTTTCGGAAGCCTTCGCGAATGGACTGCTGCTGAGGTTGGGTAAGCTGGTCGAAATCAAGCAGATCGATACCTTCGTTAGCCAATTTGCGACGAAGATCCACGAAGGTTTGGTGCTGCTGTTCTAGCAGGGGGCTCAGTTGCTTGTGTATCTGCTCGGGCAGATGGCTTTCCCATGGAGCACCGGAACGCACGGTCATCAAGGACTTGATCAATTCCATACGCTTCATGAAGAATTCGTCAAGATTCGACGAGAAGATCGCCAGGAATTTCAGTCTCTCTATCATCGGATTCCGCGGATCCTGAGCTTCGCGGAGAACGCGACGGTTGAATTCAAGCCAGCCTAGATCGCGTTGTAACCAAACAGGTTCCAATTGTTTTTCCTGGTCTTTCGACAAGTGCATAATTTGCGGGCTTTTTTAAGGTTCCTAGGGTGTCGAAGTAAACTACTGCAGGGTTCTTACAAGTCCAAGTCCTATCAAGGAAGTTTGGCGTAAGGAAATCGACTTGCAATCGTCCCGGCCGATGGAGAGCAATAAAACTGGGAATCTTAATATTTTACCTAATCGTCAATGTCGATACCTCTTTTCAGTCACTAAGCGTTGCAGGCGGAACCAATTCGCGCCGAGGAGCCTTTTTGCACTTTTTTCCCTCTTGAGAACTCGATTCGGAGTGGCTGCGTGATCCCCATGGTTTCGTCTTTTGGATTCCCAGCTCTGCGCGTATTGAGGCTCCTTTTGGTTGGATTTTTGCCAACTCTATGCTCGGAGATTCAAGTGGCTTATGGTCAGGACTACGACCTAGGTTCGGCATCGCAGGAGGTTCTGGAATCCCCTGACAAGAAACCGGATGTTGCTCCCGCTCTTGTTGAAAAGTCCAAGGGTGAGAAGCCTAAGGGATGGTGGGAGAAGATGAGTCTTGGTGGGTACGCGCAGGTCCGCTACGGAGTCGTCACCGATGCTGGGGATGGAGCTCCACCACAGCTCCTTGGTGATCGAGGGATCGGTGATGTCGATAGCTTTACGCTTCGTCGTGCAAGATTAAAACTTCAGGGAGATATAGCGCCACATCTGGGGATCTACATCCAACCTGACTTCGGTGTTGCTCCTCCTGGTGGATCTGAAGCGTCCGCGACCTATTTTGCTCAAATCCGGGACTGGTATGGCGACATCTACGTCGACGACGAAAAGGTGCATCGATTTCGAGTTGGTCAATCTAAAATCCCGTATGGCTTCGAGAACATGCAATCGAGTTCCAATCGGGCTCCAATGGACAGATCCGATCCGATTAACATCTCCGTGGCGCCCAATGAACGCGATCTTGGGGTGATCTATTACTGGACACCAACAGACAAGCAAACGATGTTTCATGACTTACAGAACGCTCGCTACAAAGGATCGGGCAACTTTGGGGTAGTTGGCTTAGGAGTATTCAACGGCCAAGGTGGATCGCTATTGGACCTCAACAGTGTGCCTCATGCCGTTGCGCGAGTCACTTGGCCTTGGGAAGTTTGGGCAGGTCAGGTTTGCGAAGTATCACTTCAAGGGCTCTGTGGGGAATTGGTGATCGATGGTGCCAAGATACGACCGCTCGGTACGGGTCCGGAGATGATTCCAGAGGGTACTTATCAAAACGGTGGAGCGGACGGTATTTGGGAGAAGAGGCTTGCAGGAACTTTTGTATGGTACCCCATGGATCTCGGTTTCCAAAGTGAATGGCATGTCGGAGAGGCTCCGGGTCTGAGCGATGATCAGACGACGGTTTTGAGCAGAGCATTTTACGGTGGCTATGCAATGGCCATGTATGCGATCGAAACGCAACAACATGGAACTTGGATACCCTATTGTCGATGGTCGCAACTCCACGGCGGATATTCCACTCAAAAGAACGCTCCTTACGGAAACAGCTTCGAACTGTCCTCGGGCATTGAGTGGCAGGCTTTCAAGGAGCTTGAGTTATCCCTTGAGTATTCTCTGGTTGACCGTGTGAACACTCAAGCGATCAATCAACCAGGGGCTCTCTCTTACCAGTACTTTGGAGGTTCGGTGCTTCGATTGCAGTGTCAATTGAACTACTAAAAAAGGGCGGTATATGAATTTCAGTTGAAGAACCTGTGTGGATTCCAACGACATGCTTTCACAGGCACTCGGTGAGGATTACCCTGAGACGAGAGTGCTAAGCGGTCGATTTACTCACACGTTTGATTGAAAGCAGGAAACGAATGAACGCTCCATTTTGGGAGGCACTTGGAAACCTCAGTGTTTGGGGACAGGTCTTGTTCTTTCTGGTGTTGTTTGTCGCTTTTGCATTTGAATTCATCAACGGTTTTCATGATACAGCCAACGCTGTAACCACTGTCATCTACACCAAGACGCTCAAGCCGACTCCGGCGGTGTTTTTTTCTGGCTTCATGAATTTCTTGGGGGTTCTTATCGGCGGAACGACGGTTGCATTCAGCATAGTGAATCTTCTGCCGGTCAATTTGCTCATCGAAGGAAGTAGTTCGCGAGCAATCATCATGGTAATGTCCTTATTGCTGGCGGGGGTGCTTTGGAATCTTGGAACGTGGTGGATGGGATTGCCAGTCTCTAGCTCTCATACACTCATAGGATCGATTCTTGGAGTCGGGTTGGCCAATAGTCTGATGACCAACGGAGATCTGCAGGGTGTCAACTGGAATAAAGCTATGGATGTAGGCAAAGCCCTGTTGCTATCTCCTTTGATCGGATTTCTAGCCGCTGGCATGTTGCTTCTGGGAATGAAGGTATTCCTGAAGAATCCAAACCTGTATCATCCGCCTGGAGAAGGAGATAATCCTCCGTCTTGGATCCGCGGTGTCTTGATCGCCACCTGTGGTGGGGTCAGCATGGCACACGGTTCGAATGACGGGCAAAAAGGAATGGGGCTGGTCCTACTTGCCTTGATTGGATTTCTTCCTGCCTACTACGCGATGGATCTAAGGCACCCGGAACTCGCAAGGGAAGTCCATGACGCTTCTGTCGCGATGAAAAGCGAGTTGGTCAAAGGCAATGTCGATAATTCGCAACTGATCGCGCAGCTCGATGAGATAGAAAAGAGTCTTGAGGGCAAATCCTCCTTGCAAGACGTCCCTGCCGATCAACGCTGGCAGGTCCGTCAATCGATCTATCGTTTGGGTATAGAGTTAGATAAGGCTAAGTTACCATCTGATACGGCCAAGGATCTGGCACCGCACAGAAAAGTCTTGAAGCGTTCCATTGAGTATATTCCCTTCTGGGTTGTTCTTGGAACGGCTTTAGCGCTGGGCATCGGGACAACGATCGGATATAAGCGGATCGTGGTTACCATCGCAGAGAAAATTGGTAAGACCCATTTGACTTACGCACAAGGTGCTGCAGCCGAGACGGTCGCCGCGCTTACGATCGGTCTTGCTGATTTTTTCCATGCTCCGGTAAGTACGACTCACGTTCTTTCATCAGGCATCGCCGGTACGATGTGGGCTAACAAGTCCGGAGTGCAGATGTCCACGATTCGTAAAATCCTGCTCGCTTGGGTTTTAACTTTACCGATGGCGATCCTCCTTGGAGGAATTTTCTTCTACCTTGGAGTGACTTTCTCCGGAGGCTGACCGCTCGTCCCAACGAGGACACTGCGAAGGCGCAAACTGGAGTCTCACCGCAAAGGCGCAAAGGGGAACAGCCAGGAGAGGAAATGGAACTAAAGTTCGTTGGATTGCAGTCTCAATTAGAGTTTGCCCGCCCGTTGCGTATTGGCCTTGCGATTTGCGCCTTTTGGGTTCGCAGGCGCATCGATCGCGCTGGGTGGGGCCTGTTGAGAGCTCCAGGAGTCCCACATAGCCTGCAATTTCTGGACTTCATCGGGGAGGGACCCCGCAAGATCGTTCGATTCGCTTGAATCTTTTGCTAGATCGTACAATTCCGGTTTGCCACTGCCTCCTCGCGAGACGACCAGTTTGAGATCTCCGTGACGTATGGCCCATTGCGGTCCGAATCGCCAGTACATCGTCTGGTGAGGTCTTCCGCTATTCTGGCCAGTCAAAAACGGGGCTAGATCGACACCATCGAGTATCTCGCTCTGAGCGATCTTATGGCCTGTGGCGGCCATCATGGTCGGAACAACATCGAGGTTCATCACGGGATTCTCGTAGACTTTCCCTGCGGGCCAATGACCCTTCCACTGCGAGATAAAAGGAACACGCGGACCACCTTCGTAGGTGGTCATCTTGAAACCGCGTAAGCCCCCGTTTTGCGATGTGGTGCTTTGGGTTGGCCCGCCGTTATCAGCGATGTAGAAGACCAATGTGTTTTCTTCCTGTCGGAGCTCGCGGACTTTGTTCATCACCCGACCGATCGCGTCGTCTTGAGCCGAAAGCATGGCTGCAAATAGTTGACGTTTTGGATCTTTGATATCCGGGAAGCGATCCAGGTACTTTTGGGGTGCTTGGAGGGGCGCGTGCTGGGCGTTGAAAGGCACATACAAAAACCAAGATTTGTCTTTGTTCTTTTCGAGCCAATCGACGGATCGCTCGGCATAGGCGTCTGTGGTGTAGAAATTTTCGTCGGTTACTTTGCGGACATCGTTCGAGACGCGCGAATCGATGAAGTTCGTCGGATGGAAGAAAGGGGTGTTGGCCAGCGTACCGAAGAACTCATCGAAGCCACGTTTCGTCGGCTTGTATTCCTCAGAGATTCCGAGGTGCCATTTTCCGACACAGCAGGTGGCATATCCGAGTTCCTTTAGGCGATTGGCCAGGGTGATTTGATCGAGTCGCAGACCGGACTTGTTGGCGACTGCATTGAACTCATGCCCGAATCGTGTTGGGTATCGGCCCGTCAGGAGTCCGGCCCGCGACGGGCTGCAATACGTTGCCGCGACATAGCCTTGGGTGAACCTTACACCGTTTGCAGCCAGTGCGTCGATGTTGGGAGTCGGGATCTGTTGGTTCCCGTAGCAACCTGTCTCTCCCCAGCCTTGGTCATCGGAGTAGAAGATCAGCAAATTCGGTTTGGCTGTCTCTTGAGCTTGAACAATCCCAAGGCCAATGCCAATCAAGCTAGCTGCAATCGCGCAGCAAAATGTTGCGAATGGAAAACGCATTTTGGTGCTCCTGGTGTTGGTAATGCACGTACCTGGCGGCATTATACCAGAATCGACCGATCCAAATTGCTTGCTGGTATTGTTGGTGTTGGGATTGCGGCACTTGGAAGCTTAGCAGCAACAAGTCCCCGTGACGCCTAGGCTCTTTCTTGTCCTTTATTTACTGGGCTAAACCTAACCGCCACTTACGCTTGGCCAAAACATTATCCGCTAGCACGACTACTTCCACAAAAAAACACGGGATTCTTTTTTGTGTTCTTTCCCATGTTTTTTGAAGAGAAAAACGATTTCCACCCCATCGAATCAGGGTTGATTTCTTGGGGATGACCAAGCATTCGAGGAGGTCTTTCGGAGTATTAGGCGAGCGATGGTCAAAGACCAACGGGATTGGGCCTTGTTTAGCTATAGAACACAAGGCAAATCGAACGCAAACCCGTGGGTCAGGATGAACCAAAGCGTCTCCGAGAAAATGCTTCCATCGCCTGATGGCGGCGGGTCGTCACACTTTTGAAAGGCTCTTATGTCCAGATTTCTCAGCAACTCGTTTCTCTTGCGTGCTTCTGTATCGTCGTGGTTTCCCATTTTGGTTTTAAATGAAAAGAGCAACTCCATGAAATCGTCAGTACGATCTAGCAACTTTTTGCTTTCGATCATTGTTTTCTTGTTTCTAGGTGTCTACAACTTCACGAACGCAACCGTTTTTACGATGTTGTCTCCGATCGGTCCACTGCCAAGTGATGTGACCCAGGTCGGCGGTATCGTGTTTCAGGCCAAGGGCCTCAGCGGGGCTGTCGTTACTAGTCAGTTGTCTGCATCTTCGCTTTACCAAGGTTTTGCGTCTAGCAATCCCCAGCAAATCGGTATCCAAACTGGTTTTACACCAGCGATTCGTAACGTCTTCGGAGGAGGTCTTTCTCAGATTGCAGTTCGAATTACTCTGTTTGACGGCGATACGGCAAATGGAAACTTCGACTTCAATGGAAATTTCCTCCAGCTTAACGGTTTCGAGCAATCTGGAGCCTCAAATTTCAGTAATGTCTTGACACAGGAGACCAACAACACGGGGACGCTCGCTCTTCGAAATCCGATTCTCGGCTTTGACAATAACAGATTGCATACGGGCTTCTTCTCGTTTACTGACAGTAACTTTTTGGGCAACGTCTGGAATTCGATGCAAGGGGGCTCTGTCGCGTTCAGTCTTCGCGACATTAGTCCTTTTGACAACAACTATGACTTCACGAGAGGTATCAACGGAAGCTTGTTCAATGTGGGACAACCCCCGTCAGTGACATCTGCGGTGCCTGAACCTACTTCCCTGGCCGTCATCTCGCTAATCCCATTATTTGCGGCAATTCGTTCTCGACGTACTACGAATATCAAAAGGGTCGGAGACGATTCAGATCGTTAGAAGTCTTGATCCGCCGGATGTGGCATACGGATCCACTCTATTTCGAATAGGGTTTGAACATCCGCTAGCTGAATTTGCTCATGATTGGATCTCCTCGAACGAGGGGTCCAATTCCAGGCAGGGGCGGTAGCAGGCACCCTGTGGGGAGACATTACCATGGAAGACGCCTCTTTTGCGCGTCGGAGATTCGGGGTTTTTGGGGTATGATGTCTCTCGAAAGCAACGAAGGCCCATGCACCATCGATCCGGGGGACTCTGAGGGTGTTCAATCCCAAACTCCAGCGCCGAAAACGATTCGAAATCAGCGACCAAAGATTTCTGGTCTACTGGCATTTCTGGATCGGGATCCTGATTGCTCCGGTCCTGATGCTTATGAGCCTCACGGGGGGAATCCTGCTCTTCGAAGACGAGTTGTTATTGCGTCTGCTACCCCATCCCAACGCGGAGACCGATTCGTTAGGTCAACGCTTCACGCAGAGGCTCGAAGCGGATTACTACGACCAACTCCTGCCCATCGTCGAGAGTCAACTCGGACCCGATGCAATCGTCTGGCGCGTCGAACTTGAGAATCACCAAGGCCGATTACCACGGGTCTTCGTCGCGTCAAGATCCAAGCCATGGCCTCAGAAACGGTATTACGTCGACCCGAATACCGGTGAGTTTTTTCCACCTTTAGCGAAGGTCGATCCTTACGATCAAAACACCAATTCCTACGATACCGAGGATGGCGATCTATTCAGGAGCACCACCCTTTTTCACCGTACGCTCTACATGGGTTGGTTCGGACGCTTGCTCGTGGAGTTCTCAGCGACTTGGCTCATCGCCTCGACGCTCCTAGGGGTCTTGCTTTGGTTTCGTTCCAGAAAGTCTCGAGCGGAAAAAATGGTTTCTTCCGATGCAGGTTCGATCTATCTGAAGCTCCGGCATTGGCATTCGACCGCTGGTATTCTCTCGGCAATTGCCATCGTGACGATCGCTTGGAACGGACTTCATTATTCCGAACTCTATGGGACCCTCTATCACGGAATCGCGAGCGCCAGTGGTCAATACGATTATCTGCTCGATGTCCCCAAGGGAACACTTGCTGGCCAAGTCGAGTTGACTCCGCTCGAGTTGGGCAAGGCCCTGCGTTCTGCCAAGGCAAGTGGACTCTTATGGCAGCGAATTTCGATCCAACGGCTTGCCGCATCGAGCGGTGCATTGATGATTGAATCTGGAGGAGACTTTCCACCGAGCATGACTCAAACGCTTTACCTTGATGCCCAGGACCATTCGATCTTGAAGCGATACGACTACCAGGATCTTGGCTGGATGGCGCGTTGGAATAAATGGAGCTATTCGCTTCACACCGGATCGTTCGGCGGCGTGGTGACCAAGCTGCTTTGGCTGATAGTTTTGCTGATGATCGCGTTTCTGCCACTGAGCGCCTGCGCGATGAGCCTTGCGCGACGCCGCAAGCAACTTCTTGCGGCAGGTCAACCGGTCTCGTTTTCGTCGATTCTACCCTCACGGGCGATTCCCGAACATCGCTGGGTGTGGCTCGTTGTGGCTGCCGTAGGGATCGTCTTTCCTCTGATCGGACTTCTGGCTCTTGCCATCGCCTGTGCGACCTGGTTGCTCAACCCACCACGAGTTTCGGGTGGCTAGGGGTCGGTGGCAAGGTTCGTTGGATCCAATCGGCGACCATCAGCAACTGCGGTTCGTGGAAGAATCGACCGGTCATTACAACGGTTTTGGGCTTTTTGTTGGTCAGGTCCTCGCCAAACGAGACGACCATCGATGGGTGCCCGGTGAGGTTCATGCGGGCCAGGTCTCCATCTCCTAAATACACGTCGACCTGGCGCAGCACCTGCTCGGTCTTCTGGATCAGTGCGACCCGCGCTCGCATGGCTTGCACATAGTCGATCGCCGAGCAGAATTGGGCCTCGCGAAACGTCGGTGCCCATTTGCCTACTTGGTCATCCTGTTGGATGCTTTCGAAAAGTTCGCTGTGCATCGCTGCCGCTTCGACACTGATCGCATCGGTCATGGCCTGGATCCGAGGATCGGGCTCAAAATCCAATTCGATGACCTCGGCACCTTCATCGGTGAGCATCCGTGCGATGGTTCTCTCGGATCCTTTGGGCCGACTCGATACACCAAATCGCAGTTTTTTGATCGACCAGTCCGGAATCGGCCATTCGAACGGCGCATCGAAAACCGAGGGGTCCTTGCCATCGCTTCCGAGCAATTTCGAAAACACCAAACCGCAATCGCGAGGTGTTCGCCCGATGGGTCCAATCTTGTCCATCGACCAGCCCAGGGTCATGCATCCGAATCGGCTGACTCGACCGAACGTTGGACGCAACCCGCAAGTGCTGCAAACGCGCGTCGGCGAGACGATGCTACCGAGGGTTTCTGAGCCGATCGCAAAACCGCAAAGGCCTGCGACCACTGCGCATGCACTCCCAGCGGAGGATCCTGAACTACCTTGTTCGATATCCCATGGGTTTCGGGTCATTCCACCGAACCATTGATCGCCCCAAGCCAATGTACCGACGGTGAGTTTTGCCAGTAGGACCGCGCCTGCGGATTCCATTTTTTCTGCGACGGTCGCCATCGTTTCTCGCAGGCGATCTTTGTAATCGACGGCTCCCCATGTCGTCGGCATACCTGGAATGGAGATGATGTCTTTTGCCCCCCAAGGGATCCCGTGCAAAATGCCTAGGTCCGTGCCCGAGGCGAGCAGTTCGTCGGCCCGCTTGGCACTTGCGATGGCTTGTGGATTGTACGAAACTACGCAGAGCAATTGCGGGTCGTATTTTTTGAGCCGCTCGGTGTACATCGCCGTGAGTTGCTCGCTGGTAAAGAGCTTGCGCCTCAGACCTGCGGCTAATTGTTCGACGGTCCAAAACGCAACCTGCTCGATTTGTTCCCGATCGAACTTGGGCAACTCAAGTGCATCGAGTTGTTTGGCGTTCCAAGTCCCATTGAGTTGCCATGGGGCTTGCTCTGCGTAGACGCTCGCCATCGGGGTGTTTTCATCGATCGACGCGGTGCGAAGGGCTTGGATCGATTTGGCTTTTGCGGTCAATCGCTTTGCGATTTCCTCGCAATGCGAGTCGGTCAATTCGACTCGCGATTGCCAGGAAGCTTGGCGAACCATCTCCGAGGTGATCTCGGATATTTCGCCTTGGGATGCGGAATCCTGGGCTTCCAGATCGATCGGTAAAGAGACTCCGAGGGCTTGGGCCTGGTGCATCGAGGCGACCATGCCGCTGGCCAGAATGCTGCTGATGATCCATTCACGCCGTCCGATGGGTTCCTGGAAACGAGTCGACGGGTTGGATTTCATACTGGCTGCTTTGTGGTTGTGGTTATTCGTTGACGGGGATCAGATGGATTTCACGGATATCGGCAACGGCTGCGGCGGCTTTGGTTTTGGGTTTGACCCTCAGTTTTCCGGCTCCGGCTTGCAACTTGAGCACACCGATCGGCTCGATAATGATGTTTTGGAAGTGTCCTGTCTCGCGAACTTTCCATTCGAGGGTTTGGGTGAGTATTTCGGTGGATTCGGGTTTGGGAGAGTCGATTTGGACATCGACCATCGACCCACCATTTCCGGAGCCGCAACCGCAGTGGAGCTCGACGCGATAGGTTCCTTCTTTGGGGATTTGCATCGACCATTCGACCCAGTCATCGACCTCGGTCCAATAGCCTACGACGTTTTTGTAGGTTTCGGGTTCGAAACGGATCCGTTTTCCATGCGGTAGCGAATCGCGGGCCAAAAGGGTAATCCCAGAAGGGGTCTTTTTGAGTTTGGTTTGTTGTTTTTCGATGGCCTTGTTCATGCCCGATCTCCAAGGGGCCCACGACTCCGCGATCTGCTTTGCGGTTTGCGTTCTGCCGTCGATCAGCGAAGCGTTTTGTTCGAGGTACAGCTCCGCGTGGAGCTCGGGTTGGATCCGAGGGTTCGGCACGCACTCTTGGGCTGCGATGCTGGATTTCCAGCCGACGAGAAGCTGGTGCATCTGCCGAGCGATCTCCGTTTGGGTTTTGGCCAAGTTGTTTTGTTCCGAGGGGTCCGAGCTAAGGTCGAACAGTTCGCCGGTCTGCATTTCGTAGTCTTCGACCCATTTCCAGTTCCCGCGTCGAACGGCTCCCGAGGGTTTGCTTCCTTGGTTGGTGTAATGAGGCAGATGCCAAAAAAAGACACGGTCTTCGGCGGGTGTTTTGTTTTGGGTCCAAGCGGCGAACTGGGATTGGCCATCGACGGGCCCGACGCTTTTGCCAGCTTCGATTCGAGCCGCATCGAGGATCGTAGGTAGGATATCGAGCAACGAGACGGGCGCGTCGATCGTTCGGCCTTGGGTGATCTTACCGGGCCATCGGACGATCAGTGGGATGCGCAAGCCACCTTCGTAGAGGTAGCCTTTGCCGGCGCGGTGCGGACCGTTGTAGGTCGCTGGAGTGGGGTGCCCTTCGGGGACGTGCAACCCGCCGTTGTCGCTTGAAAAAATCACGATGGTGTTGGAGGCTTGGCCTGACTGTTCGATCGCTGTGAGCAATTTGCCGATCGAGTCGTCCAAGGACTCGATGACCGCCGCATAAAGAGGATTCCAAGCTTGAGCGTTCCGCTCGATTTTGCTCGGTTGCTCATTGAGCATGATGTGAGGGGAATGGTGTGGCACGTAGCAGAAGAAGGGTTTGTCGCGGTTGGCTTGAATGAATTCGATGGCTTTTTCGGTGATAAGGTTTTCGTTTTTACCCCCAGTCGTCAACGGGTCTCCGTTACCGGGAGGTTCGATACTCACATCGAAACCTTGGGCAGTCGCTGCTGAGTCACCTCCCCCTAGATGCCATTTGCCAAAGATGCCGGTCGCATAACCGGATTGCTTGAGGGCTTCGGCCAGGGTCGAAGCGCTCGGGATCAATGCCGGCTCGATCTGCGGTTGTAGCAAACGTTGACTTGGAGCATCGGCTCGACCGGGTAGATAGCTGGTCAAGTGCAAGCGAGCAGGGTACTTGCTCGTCAGGAGCGAAGCGCGAGAGGCCGAGCAGATCGGCAGGCCGCAATAGGCGCTCGTGTGCTTGATCCCCTCGGAGGCGAGTCGATCGAGGTTTGGAGTTTTGTGATCGGACCGGCCGTAGCAACCCAAGTCGAATACGCCGAGGTCATCGGCCAAGATCAGTACGACGTTCGGTGGGCGGTCTTGAGTCGAGGCATTTTCCGTCTCGGCCGTGGAAGCTAGAGCGGTACAAGCTAGAGCCGTACAAGACAGCGTTGTGGCGATTGCAAGCATCCATCGTTTGGGGATGATTCCAGGTCGATTCATGGGTTCGATTCCATCGAAAGTGGAGGGTTGCAATCCGGTCCGATGTGGGACTCAGGAGTTGCACGCGGGGGGATGGATTTCCATCCGTTGGGGGAACGATCCTAAATGATAGCAAAAGCCTGTGAAGCTTGTGCTATTCGGGAAATTTCTACCGGCTTGGGATTTGAGTTCAATTCGAGCTTAAGTGGATCCGATTCTACAGGAACGGTTCTCTGTCCCAACTCAAACTTGCCTGGAGTTTTATGCTGACTGAGATGCAAAACACGGTTGGATCGGTCATCGACTCGGGTCCATTGACCGTCTCGGACGGAGTTCCTGAGTCGGTGCCTAAGACGATGCCTATTCATCGCGGCACCGAGTCGTTGCGGTACTTGCTGCAGCATTTGACGGCTAGTTGGGTATCGCGAGTTGGGGTTTGTTCGGAGGATTCCAAGAGCCCAACGGATCCACAGGAACCTTGAAGATGAAATGGCGTCGATGGGTGATCGGGATTGGTCTCTTGCTGGCTCTATTGGGGCTTTATTCCGTTCGTCGCTCGATCGTTGTTTCGTATTTGTCGTCGAGGTTTTCGGCGCGTGTGGAGTCCGAGACGCTCGAAGCAACATTGGAATCGGTGCGTTGGACCGAGGGGTCGATCGAGCTTCGAGGTGGCAGGTCGATCGAGATCGGCGATGGCCATGCGTTGTTTGACGTCGCTACACTTTGGAAGGGGGACTTAGTCGTCGACGAGCTTGAGCTTCACTCGGTTCGGATTCCGGTGGACTTGCCACGATCTACCCCGTTGTCTTTGCCGTCGTTTCCTGACGAGTACGGGACGGTTCCTGAAGTTGAGAGTTGGGCTGAGGCTTGGTTGAGCGATGCAGTCGGGGGTATTGACCGGGAGGCTGGACGGGTTCTTTTGGCATCGCAGGAGTTGCACAGTCGCTTCGAGCAGCTTGCCAGGGATTTGGATCGAACGATCGAATCGAGTCCAAAGGACCTTCACGATCGCAAGCAAGCGTCGTTGATGGCTCAGGAGTACCATGGGATCAAGCAGCGTTTGGCGGAGCTTCGGATCCAATCGAGGACTAGCGGCAGGGAGCTTGAGAGGAAATGGTCCATGGTCGCCGAATCGGTCGGCGAAAAATATCGCTCTCGATCGCTTGGGATGATTCCGGATTCGGATCATCAGATCGAGCAGTATGCTAAGACTTATTCGCAGCGGATTACTCCTACGGTGCTTGCATACTGCGATATTGTCGCCGCAGCGATGAATCCACGTGGGATGGCACAGGCCCAGGAGGGTTCCACAAGGACGACCGTTGTGCGCAAGGCGACCCTCAGCGGCTTGCTGAGCGATTCGAAGCGAGGCAATTTGCAGGTCCCATTCGAATGTCAAAGTTGCCAATGGGCTTGGGATAGCCCCTCGCGTCTGCCGACGACATCGGTCTGGAACTTTGAGCTACCCGATGGCCAGGGAGCGTTGGAGGTCTTTGCTGAGCAGCACCCGAGTCTTCTCCAGATGACTTGTTATTGGTATGTCTCGAGGGGGCAGCAAGCCTTCCAACCCAATCCGAGCCGAATACGGATCGAGATTGAGCAAAGTCCTGAGGATCGCTCGGTGAGCATCACCGCACCATGGGCGATCGAGCCGCATGCGGGCAGGGACACTCTGCGTGGGCTCAGCCCATTGACGTTCACCATTCGAGAACTTGCTGTGAGCCCGAGCGATGTTCGGGGGCGCACGTTACCCGTGGCATTCGAATCGGTAGCGATCGAGCCTCGGGTGCTCTTTGAGATCGAGAGTGCGTTGAAGTCCAATAAGCAGCGTTGGCTTCGAGAGGTCCAGGACCGATGGGATCGCGCGTTGGGAGCGATATTGGCGAGCAAGCAGGAAGTTTCGGTTCGTCTTTGGGAGCAGAAGTCTGCTGAGACGATCGAGAGTCTACTCGATTTAGATAGGAAGCTAGGGGTCTGGCAGGAGCGTTGGGACTGTTCGACTTCGCTGGCCCAGTACCGAGTTGGCAATCGGCTCTCGGCCCACCCGGATGCTTACCAAAGGCCGTCGGTTCGCTGAGCTCGACGATGGGTTTGGGGCCTAGCTTTTTGGTATCAGGACCAGTGGATCAGCGTCGGGGGTTGGCCGGGAGCTTGGACGCTTTGGACCCAAATTTCAAAGTCGGAGGGATAGTTCGTTTGTCCCTTTTCGAGTCCAGAGAGCCAATGGTTTAGGGTCCCGCGAGCTAAGTGGACGCAGCATGCAGTAGCGAACGCATCGGCGTTGGTGGCATTGTCGGTGATGACGGTGGCCATCTGGGATCCGACGACACCTAGATGTTTCTGCGGATCGAGGATATGGCTGCTTTTTACCGACGCTTGGGCGGGGTTGGATTGGGGTCTATCTCGCAGTTTTTGGTGAAGGTCACCGCTGGTGGCGATTCCGCAATGGGCAAGTCGCAATGAGCGTAAGCTTCGGTCGGGCGAATCGACCAATCCGATTTCTACGGGCCATCCTGAAGCCGTGGGTGTGGGGCTAGCCCCGAGTGCCATATTTCCGGATGCATTGACGCAGTAGCTTTGGATTCCGAGCTCTTTGAGTAGCGTTGCGGTTTGGTCGATGGCGAATCCTTTTCCGATGGCGCCGAAATCGAAGCGGATTCCGGGTTGTTTGAATCGGATTTGGCGGCCCTGGAGGTCCCATTCGATCTTTTCCCAGCCGCAGGACAATCGAGCTTGTTGCCACTGAATGTCGCTGGGCTGGTTTTTGCTTCTACGGAGGCGAGTCAGTGCTCCGAGTGAGGCGTCGAAGGCGCCGAGGCTCCAACGGTTCCAATGGTTGGAGCATTCGAGGACTCGCCATAGGTCTGCGCTGGGTGCATGCCATTGGCCGTCGTCAGCTTGGTGGCAGAAGCGATTGACTTGGCTATCTTGTTGGTAGTCGCTCATGACTTCGGTCCAATGATCGATTTGGGCTTCGATCGCTTTGCCGATTTCGGAGGCTTGCGAAAGATCGCTCGAGTCGATACCAACCCAGCGTACATGGAGGGTCGATCCCATAGCGGGGATCGTTATGGAAAAGGCCTCCGGGGTATACGTCAGTCCACTCGGTGGATCGATCATGGCCGTGGGAGGTATCTGTTGCGGGGATCTTCGGGGTCGACACGATCGTTTGGATTGGACGATTCACCCTCGACGACCCGGACATCGACTGCATCGACCGTATCGGCGCGGCCTGGAAATCCGGATCGGTTTGCTTGGTCGAATCCGAAGGGATCGTTGGGGTTGGTTGGATAGGTCCAGGTTGGTCTGGATTCTTGAAGGATGATCAGCTTGGATTGCAGGCGTTGCAGGGAGTTGATTCCGAAAAGTACGACGCCGAAAATCGCGCCGATGAAGTCCCAGTGCCAGAGGCAAAAGAGGATCCAAAGGCCGGATCCCCATTGGCCGACTTGGGCCGAGAAGTCGACTGCTTTTTCGCGGCTTGTGACATAGCAAAGCAAACAGCGGAGGATGCGTCCACCATCGAGTGGGAACAGGGGCAGCAGGTTAAAGAGGCCCAGGGCAAGGTTGACGATGAGGAGTTGTTGTGCCCAGGAGAGGCTGCTGAGGTTTTTGAGTTCCAGGGAGGGGAATGCGCCGAGGAATATCCCAAACCAGAGCACCATGGCGATGGCGAAGTTGACCACAGGACCTGCGATGGCGATCCAGCCATCGGGCCATGGATCGAGCTTGCCCCCCTGGATTCTGGCAATCCCGCCGATGGGAAGCAGGGTGATGTCGAGTGTTTTGCGTCCGAAATACCTTGCGGCCATTGCATGCCCTAGTTCATGGAGAAAGACGCAAGCAAAAACGGCGAAGATGAATCCTAGGGCCGAGACGGCTTGGCCAAACCCATTGGAGAGATTGCTTAGGAAAACGAAGATCGCCAAAATCCAGAACGACCAATGGATATAGAGTTTGGTCCCGAATGGATTTCCCATATAGAGCGTTTGAAACATAGGCAGAATTCATACCGACGCAAGAGTGGTCGTTTTGAGGGCGGAGTTTTGGGATTAAAGGGTGAAGCGTTGGATACGGTTGTTTCCTGAGTCGACGACGTAGACCCGCTCGAGGGAATCGATCGCCAGTGCCCAAGGTTGGTTGAGTTGGCCAGGTTCTTTGCCAGCCGTCCCCCAAACCGATAGGGGGGTACCTTGGCGGTCCCAGCATTGTACGCGATGGTTTCCGTACTCGCTCACGAGCAGTCGGTCTTTGGACAAGAGAGTCATCGCGTAGGGGAATTGTAGTTGTCCGACCTGGGGGCCTTGTTGACCCAGGATGGAGACGATTTTGGGTTGGCTCTCACGCCAATCGATGACTTGGATCCGATGGTTGCACGAGTCAGCCACCCAGAGCAGACCTTGTCCGTCGACGGCCAGCGATTGGGGGCGGCTGAACTGCAGGGGTGCATCTCCGTGTTGTCCCATACGGTCGATGAATTCTCCATCGGCAGAGTACTTGTAGATACGGTCGTATTCACCGTATTCGCTCAAGTAGATTGTTCCGTCCGCAGCGCGAGCAAAGTCGGTAACCCAGCCGAATTGGCCTGGCTCGGTTCCGTTGACGCCACCGATCGTTCGCGATTCGACAAGTTGTCCGTCGGGGGTATAAAAGAGAAATTGGAAGTAGTGGGTATCGACCACGACCAGCGCGTTGGTTTTCGGGTCGAAGGTCATTCCGGTGGGTTTGCCGTTGGCCCATTGGGGGGTTTTCCATCCGCGGAGGAATTTTCCGTTGGAATCGAAGGCTTGGACACGCGCTGTTTTGTCGATGACGTAGAGTTCGTCGTTGGGGCTGATGGCCAGCGCTCTGGGTTTTTGGAATCTTCCGTCGGCCAGTCCGCGTTGTCCGATGATCAGATCGACGCGGCTTGAGGGTAGGGGGGAGGTGTTCGAGTCGAGGGTTGTCGGAACGCAGCCTCCGAGGCACAGGGACCCGGCGAGTCCTGCGGCAGCGGATTGGAGGAAACCACGGCGGCAGACGGTTCGGTTTGAGGGGTTCAGCAAGAGGGGGTCGTTGCGTTGCATGCATTCCATCCTAAGGTCCATGGTGATCAAGTCCATAGCTTACCGCTGCCGTCGCGTTAAATTTGTGTTTTCGACGGTCGGGCTGGGTTGTGCGACAGTGACCTCATGGGGTTCCGCAAATCAGAATTCACCGCAAAGGCGCGAAGGTCGCAAAGCGAAACCCAATGCGGTGTTGAAGCGAACTCTTTTTTCGCGACGGTGACCCTCTTAGCCTTGGCGAACTTTGCGCCTTGGCGGTGAGTTTGGGACGCGTGCCGACGGTCGGGCTGCGTTGTGCGACAGTGACCTCATGGGGTTCGTCTGGAATCAGAATTCACCGCAAATCAGAATTCACCGCAAAGGCGCGAAGGTCGCAAAGCGAAACCCAATGCGGTGTTGAAGCGAACCTTTTTTCGCTACGGCAACCCTCTTAGCCTTGGCGAACTTTGCGCCTTGGCGGTGAGTTTGGGACGCATTCCGACGGTCTGGCCGAGTTGTGCGACAGTGACCTCATGGGGTTCGTTGGAAATCAGAATTCACCGCAAATCAGAATTCACCGCAAAGGCGCGAAGGTCGCAAAGCGAAACCCAATGGGGAGTTGAAGCGAACCCTTTTTTCGCAACGGTGTCCCCCCAGGAATGCAGTGCGTTTGTGTTGTTGTCAGGGTCCGGTGGCTTACGCACACCGGCAGAGAAATGCCGCCCTCCGGGCTAAAACCAAACAGCCTCAAGCAGTCATGTGCAGGTTGCTTTGATCTACAATTTCATTCGAAGACACTTTGATGTTTATGGAGAGGTCAATAAGTAATATGCCAAAAGAACTGAAATCGGAAATCGTGGTGCCGCTAAGGATCGTGATTGGCAAAGATGCATTAAGATTCCCTTGGAAGGCATCCATTGGGGTGAGATCGACTCGGTGTTGGAAAAGCCAACGCGAGTGTTGCAGGCGACGATTCCTGGAACCGGTAAAGATGGTGGGCCGAGTTGCGCGACGGTAAAGCCAATCGATGGATGAAAGGTTGTGAAATAGGCGTGAGCGACCGTCTAGGGGAAAGGCACGAGAGCCGATTCGAAAATCTGAAAGCTTTCGAACTCGACCCCATGCTCCTTGGGGGCTCTGCCCCCAAAACCTCGACTTTTTTCATCACGTACTTGATTCGAGGCACGGCCAAAACCGTGGATTCGTTACTCGATCAATGAATAGCAGGGCATCCTCCAAGTGGTAGATGGATGCTGCGAGCAAGAGTGTCGGGAAAAAGCCCGAACTGGCGGTTACAAAAGCTGCAAGCGGACACGCGCGGAGCATACTGCGGAAGGGTAAAAAGCATCTAAGAATCTAACCTGCAAGCCTCAACCGTGGAAAATCACATTGAGGCTCCTGGAAATGTACCGTTTGGTGCTGTACGCATCGACCAGAACTCCATCACGTCTCGAAGCTTCTCCTTCAAAATTCTGGGGTTTCGGGTAGGGGAACCGAATCTTTCCCTCGGAAAAACCCTTTGGAAAAGTGTAAAAACTAAGGTGGAAAAAAATTGCAAGCATTATATCGAACCTGTACAATCCGAAAGTCAACACGTGCGTGGAATCAAGAGTGATTTACCAACTCATCCAAAGATCATGGTGTCTAGCATCGGAGTTTCGAGGGGGCCAAGAGCATCCAAATGCAATCAAAGACGAAATTGGTATCTGCAGAGATGACTGTTCAGAAATTCTGTTCTGAAATCGCACTCGTTCCGTTGGACGAGGATCCGAACGCGATTTTCGAGCAAGTTTGCGATTTGTGGCTTAGGACTACTGGTGCCGATTGGATTTGGTTATGGGGTAAGAATGAGTTTGCAAACACCTTTCAACTGAGCGCGGTGTATCCAACCGATTATCAAAAACAACATATCCCTAACCCCATCGGTGTCGATTCAAAATGTATCGCCTCCCTAGCGATAAAAATGGGAAGGCCTGTTAGTTTTGTCGATTTTGACAAGTTTATCAAGTTCGAAGGAACAACCTACAGTGTAAAAAACAAGGAGCCCCTACAGGACTTAGGGTGCAAAGGCTTTGTTACTATTCCTCTAAGTTTGCCATTAAATTACAAAGGCATCGAACGAGATGAAGAACAGTTAGATTTTGAAGGCTCTATATGTTTGCATTTTAAATCTATTGAAAGAATGCAATGCATCCCCGACGACGAACAACTTTTGACCATGGGGCGATTGTCTCGCGCCCGAATAGTCGATGCCTATCAAGCGCAAAGATTCCGGATACTTGTTGAGTTGAACAAGCTTTCAAGACGTTTTGTACCTCGATTCGCAAAGTCGCCAGACATTGATCGAAACGACTATTTAGCGGAAATAAGTTGTGTGTTAAAGAAATACATCCGGACAAATGCAGTCTCGTTTTTTTACCGACAGCCTTACGGAGATACAATTAACTGCCTTTACTCTGACGGATTAATTAAAGGAGATGGTACTCGCGTACCAAGGGATACACTTTCGAATGCAACGTATAAGCTTGGTGAGAGCAAGACGGGTACTTGTTTCATGGATGGTAAACCAAGAATAGTGCTCGTCGAGGACAACGCCGTGGACACGGGTAAGTACCATGAATGCGATTCGACTGGACATCCCACGCTCGGTCCAACATTATTGTGTCCAATACCGAGATCTTCGGAGAAAAAACCACGAATAGCAGGACCTTACGCTGATGGTGTTATTCGTTGCACCGGACATACCGCAACGTATTCCAGCGAGCATACAGACTTTAACTTAATGGAAGTTGAAACCGTTAAATTTATCTCAGAGCAGATCAGTCCAATACTCGATTTGCTCGCTTCACGTCGACAGAGGGAATGGCAGGTCAGTGTCATAAAGCATGATCTTGAAATACCGATCACTATGATTTCGGACACAATACAGAAACTCGCAAGTAGAGGTCAAATTTCAGAGTCATCTGGCTATGCAAAAGATGATATTCTCGTTGCATGCAAGCTTCTATCGCAACTTACTAGTCAGCTGTCGTTTGAAGCATCCCAGATCCTTGTTCATAAGCAGCCGACTCGGTTGCTTGGTGATATTATTGCAAGAAGTATTCAGATGCTGAGGCATTTTGCTTCGCAAGACAATGATATGAAAATCGAGTATACTGGCATCGACGAAATACCAGCTTTAATGATTGACCCAATCTTGACAGAGAGAGTGATCCACAATCTCGTGATGAATGCTGTGAAATATGGAACGGAGGGTACAACGATCCGATTGACGGGTGGAAAAAACGACGTTTGTTATTATGTTGATATTGAAAACTTTGGTATTGGGATCACAGAAAACGAAGCGCAGCATCTTTTTCGAAGATATTTTCGATCGGCAAGAGCTAAAAAAAGACGACATGGAGTTGGTATCGGGCTTTACATGGCGAAGACGATTATGGAACTTCAGAAATGCAGTCTTGTTTTGAAGCAATTAGATAATCCAACTGTTTTCAGGGTTTCATTCCCTAGATCGGCAATGATGAAATGATGAAAAGCATGAATAATGATAAGCCTGTTGCAAAGGTTCTGTTTGTTGAAGACGATAAATTCTGGGCCAGAGCCTATATCAGGGAGCTTCAGGATTTTGGGTTCGAAGTGATTTATGCAAGAAGTGCTAGTGATGTAGTTGACTTGCTTAACAATAGCTTTGATTTTGACGCAGTCATTCTAGATATAATGATGCCCACACCGGAAGATGTGGCCGATTCGGTTACAGAAGAGGGTATGTCCACTGGGTTGTGGGTGTTAGAGCAGATTAAGCATTTGATAGCCCCGAATATGCTTTGCGTTTGGATTCTCACGAATCGCGATCTTGCTGCGGTTACAGAGAAGATTAATGAAATTGTAAATCTTCAAAAGCAATTGGTCGATCTGAATCGAAAACGCGATGTTTTGAGTAATGTATTGCCCCCATATCTTCTAGCGAAGATCAAACGCAATAGGCTCGAATAGCATGATGTTTTTGCTTGTTGCATGGATGTCGAAAAGCATGCTCGTTGTTTTTCATTCGGGAACTATTCGTCGTTTGAGATCCACAGCCATTTCTCGATCTACGGGCCCATTACGGACGTTTATTTTGCAACGCATTTGTGCTATGTAGCGATGCTGCCAGGAGGACTCAATCCAAATGGATTGGGTAAAGTAAACCGAATGCGTGATCGGGCGGTCTGAAAAGCGTCGCGAGAGTGTTAGTCGATTAGCGCAACTCTAAGAGCCTATCCGAAAACCTAATTGGTATTGAAAAAAGCGAGCCAACCTTGGATATGAGAGTTAGCACACTTTCACCAGCCAAGGAGGGCTCACCATGGGATCACAGAGTAGCTT
>JAJTEK010000090.1 GCA_021299695.1 Pirellula sp.
AGGGTAGGGTAGGGTAGGGTAGGGTAGGGTAGGGTAGGGTAGGGTAGGGTAGGGTAGGGCCGGAAAGAGGGTGTGGGAAAGGGGGTGTGGAGTTCACCTCGAGTCATGCATGGGCTTTGGATTGAGCTTGAGTCGAGTTGCTAGGTGTCTGCTCTCGGATGCCGGCCGCGTTCCTATTTGGACATTTCCTTTGCAATTTTCTCTCTTCTCTCTTTTCCATTTTCTCTTTTCTCTTTTCTCTTTTCTCTTTTCTTCCCTTTGCGTCCTTGCGTCTTTGCACCTTTGCGTTTCCTTCTTCGGTTCCCCTTCTTCGGTTCCCCTTTGCGTAGCGGGAAACGGGTTGGTCCCTTGCATCTGCCGCACTTTTCGTTCAAAGTGTAGTTTATGAAAACACTTCTATCCCTCCGCTGCGTCGTTGTCGGTATCGTCTTTTCCCTTCTTGGGTTTGCAGGCCCTCAGGCGCTCTGGGCTCAACGGTCCGATGACTCGCTGGCGATTCCGGCGACGGACGATGGGTTGGCTGGCATAGGACCCATCCGCCGCGCCGATTGGTTTCGAAACCTTTGGAATGAGCGACGCAATCTATGGGCAACTAGGACGCAAGCCGACCAAAACGCCGTCGTTTTCCTCGGCGATTCGATCACCCAGGGCTGGGGGGATGACATGGGTAAGTCCTTCCCGGGACTTCAGGTTGCCAATCGTGGCATCAGTGGAGATACGACCCGAGGCATGCTGTTGCGACTCGAGAAAGACGTACTATCGCTCAATCCCAAAGGGATCGTGATGCTCATGGGTACCAACGATTTGGAGGAAGGGGCCGATGCTGCGATCGTGTCGAAGAACATCGAACTGATTCTATCTGCGATCCAAAAGAATTCCTCGAAGACACCGGTCACACTCTGCCGGGTCTTCCCCGCGTCGGCATCGAAAAAACGCCCAGCCGATCAGATCCAAGCCATCAATGCGGCCATCGCCAATGTGGCCAAGAACTTTCCTCAAGTCACGATGGTCGACACATGGACTTTATTTGCCAATGAGCAAGGGGATGCTAAAGAGTCGGAGTTTCCGGATTTGCTTCATCCCAACGCCTTAGGTTATGCCAAATGGGGGGCAGCTATCCGCCCGATCCTGGCTACCCAAGGGCTCATCGAGACACAACCGGATCCGTTCACTCTCGAACCAGGTTTCGTCTCCTTGACCAACGGCAAGGACTTGACGGGCTGGCGACTTGCTGGTTCCAAAACCGCACCTGCGGAAGATAACCTCGATGGCAAACAGTTCACCGCAGACGGTCGCTACGCAGCGATCCATGGCAAGATAGTCGTGACGACACCTCCTGAGGGGCGAAGGATCCAGCAACTATACACGCAGCGTGAATTCGCTGGTGACTTTGTCCTAAAGCTCGAGTTTCGAGCGACTCCCAACGCCGATAGTGGTGTATTCATCCGCGAACCACAACTCCAGTGCCGGGATTATCCCCTGGCTGGTCCTTATAAGAATCTCAAGCAATATCGTCCACAAGACTGGAACGAATTGGTGGTAACAGTCAAGGACAACGTCGCAGTTTGCACTTGCAATGGCGAGCTCATCGAAGGTGCCTTTAAATTGCCTCCTTCAGGGCCGATCGGTTTAGAGGGGGACCATGGGCAGATGGAGTATCGACGCATACGGATCTCCATGGCTACCAAGTAGTGGATTTATCCCTTGAGTGTCTACAATTCCTCGATGCTAGCGACGATGCGATCTACGATTTCATCGGTGGTTCGGGGATTGAAAAAGACGGCTTTCCAAGCCGGTATATCGTGGCCGTTTGGGCAGTATCCGAAGCTTGTTGTGAAGCCCAGTCTTGCGTCTAGAGCGGCATCCATAGTTTTTAACCGCTTATCGAACAGGTGCCGTATCTCTTTGACGTAACGCTGGCGTTGTTCGGCCGTCAGTTCGTCTCGTTCCAATCGCTCGAAGATTTCTTGCGCATTGCGGCCTTTGGGCAAGACCCACCAATTGACGGACGGTCCTGTCGTTCCGGCATTGAGCACCTTGCAGTGCTCGACCTTGGCAAGCCGCTCTTTGAGTCGTTCGGCTAACTCGAGACTTCGGCCGACGAGCATCTGCCAACCTGCAAGTCCAATTCCATTGAGTGAGGCGATGACGGCATAAGGTCCGATGGCTGGCCGAGAGCACTCTAGGGTGAACAAGGCTGGGTCGCGGCTTGCATCGGCATCGGAGAAATAGGGAGTATCGTTAACGGTCCTTGCAAGGTACTTCAAGTCCTCTTTTTGGTTGACGATAAATGCGCTCGACGGGTAGTGGCCTCTTCCGAATTTATGGAAATCGATCGTGATGCTATCGGCATATCGGAGTCCCACGTTTTGCGTTTGCGTTTTTTCGATCATTTTGAGCAACCCCGGTTCGAACTTCAGTGGATTGCGGGTTCGATCGTAGTCGGTCAAGACGGCCATGGTCCATCCGACAGCAGCATCGCAGTGGATTTGCGGCATGGTTACCGAGTATTCTTTAGCCTTGAGTTCGGCGCATTGACGGATGGATTGTATGTCATCGATCCCAAAGCCGTCGGTGGTTCCATGGGTTGCGCAGATATAGGCCACAAGGGTTTTTTCTCGGTACAAGCGATCGAGGGTTTCTTCGAGTTTATCGATGCGCATGCTCAGATTTGCGTCGGTAGGGATTTCGATCAGATTGGAGGTGCCTATACCGAGCCAACCGGCGACTGTTTGATTCGAGTAGTGGCCAGCTTGGGAGCATATCCCAACGATGCGACGCCCATAGACACCGGTTTTCATGGTTCCTGGTACGCATTTTTCGAGGCCGATTTTTGCTCCGTATAGGTTTGAGATTGTGCCGCCGATGGTAAAGACGCCCCAGGGATCGATCGTGTGGTAGAAAATCAGATTCGCCAGTGCAGTGATCGCTTTGACTTCGAGTTCATTGGAGCGTTGGCTATATCGGTCGGTGCAGAGGTTTGGGTTTTTCAGCAGGCAAGCGATTGCACCGATGAGAGAAGCTTGATTGGCTGGTCCTCGAACATTTTCTAAATGCAAAGGGTTGTTCCAACTGTCGGTCCCCCAGAAGTAGGGGAAGATGGCATCCCTGGCATCTTTGAGGTTACCGGGAAGTTCATGGATCTCCGGGTTGGCACGGGCCGTCTCGTAGTTTTGGCTCATGATCTGAGCAGGCGTGAGCGCATTTTCTGCTGCGGCGGCCGAAAGAAGCTCAGCGAAGATTTTGACCAGTTCGCTTTGGTTCCACTCAAAAAAGGTACTGACCAATTCCTGGTATTTTGTTCTATCCATTACCGTTGCTTTCCTTCTCCTCGCTCGACCATGTGCTGTTGGTGTTCGATGTCGGCGGGTAGGAAGCGTCGAGGGCTATCGACAAGCCAATGTGCCGCGTTGAGCAAGAGCGCTGAAAAAAGGTCGTTTTCAAAATCGCTTTGGTGGCCCAACGAGGTGTAGAACGAACGCCCTGAATCGGCACGAACAAAAGTCCATGCAACCGGTTCTGCGTCTTTGTTGGGGATTTTTCCGTTCCAAAGGATCCTTGTTCCAGGTCGTAGAGGTGAAACTTTGTACAAGGATCCCTGGCTTTGGTAGAGTTCGATTCCGAAATCTTTCGAGGCAACCAAGGGGTGATCGCTGTGGGATACCACTTGGATGCTTGCGATTTCATCGTTTCCATAATGATTGGTGTAGTTCCCGCCGAAGACCTCTGCGTCGAACTCGGGCCAATCCGAAAGTCCCGCCGAAGGGGCTTTGCCTCGTAGGCTAAAAGCATGGCTTGAGGTCCGAATTCCGAGTACAGGTTTGCCCGACGCGATGAAAGCACGGATCGCATTCAATTGGTCCGCAGGTAGTGGGCGTCGTCGGACACTCACGAGCAGTGCGTCGGCATCGGCCAGAGCATCGAGTCCGATCAACCGGTTAGGTTGCTCAGTCTCGGCCAGGACGAAGGAAACCTTGAAGTCTCGATCGAGTTGCTCGCGTGCCCAGCGTACCAGTGTTTCGTCCGTTTTGTATTCGTCTTCGGCGATCAGGACAACCCAATGCTTGCGGGTGTCGTTCTTGAATCGAAACGGTTTTCCACCTAGCCATTGATCGCTGGTGACCGTAGGGCAAATCACCCGTTCGATATGATCGATCACACGGTCGGTACCACTGAAATGATTGACGTGAGGCCATCGGTTTGGATTGTACATGGTGTCGGTCAGGTCTTTGACCAGGACGGTTTGGAACCCATGCTGCTTGAGTTGTCGCAGACCGAAGGGTCTTCCCAGGACACACATATTCGTATGCACACCGCAGAGGGCGACGTGCTCAATCCCTTGGGATTTGAGGATATTCCAGATCTCTTGGCCTGAAGCGCTGATGTAATCTCGTTGGGGATCGATTTCAATGGTGTCGATTTGTTGTATCCAAGGCGACTTCGGGTTTCGCCCTAGACTTTTCAGACGTTCGACCCACTGAGCGTGTTCGGCGGGATCGTCGTCCTCCCCTCCGTCGGATTGATCGACTGGATAAGGATCCTGAGCTTCTCCGTCGATTTGGTCGCACCATTTGGAGATGTCCGTCGGTGTGTCGTCTCGGAGGGTGATCTTCTCGGCACGTTGCCTTGCAGGGTGATCCTTATAGTAAGGGATACAGTCGCTCGGGGCGTGGATCACCGTTCCACCTTGGCTGCGTATGGCTTTGGCCAAGCGATCGATCGCAGGGGCGACCTGTTGCACCCGGCGAACCGCGTTCAAGCAGTGATGCGAGTCCCAGACATCGCAGAGGATCAATGCGGTTTTTTTGGCGGGCCATTCTGCGGACTGAAGGATCCTGTGATGGTTCCTTGCGTCCTTGGCTACCGGCTGTTGGATCTGCAAGACCAGCGGAAAAATGTCGGGATTTGCTGGGGTTTGACCAAGGCAGTAGAGCCCCAGTGCAAGCCAGGCAAGAAGACTTAAGGATCCGATCAAACGATTCATCGTTGGCTTTTAGGTTAGGGGAACTCCTTGGGCTCGGGCAGGAGCATTCGACGCAAAGCGAAGGGAGCTTAGGGGTCCCACCTCCACCATCTTTAGTATAACGTGCATTCGGATTTGGATGGAGTCGCCTGGATATTTAGGCTTATTCGTGGCAATTCAAGCGATTCCGTAATCTCGATGGCGTCGTTCGGATCGAGTCGATTGAGCAGCTTGGTAGCGAAGAACGTGTCTACGACCTTGAGATCCACGGCGAACATGTCTTTCGCGTTGCGTCTAGCGGTTTGCTGGTGCATAATCGCTCGGGTTCGCAAGCCCCAAAGGCTGGATACGCTGGAGACTTCCAGTCGAAGAATACGATCGAGCGAAACGGCATGTTCAACTCGGAAGGACATGCTCGGCAGCTAGCTCGCGAAAAGCTTGGGGCAAATCCAGTCAACATTGGCGACAATAAACTGTGAAGTATCGACGGCAAATGGCAGTACCGTGCGAAACCTATCGATACGACTCAGAATCATGTGCATTTGGAACGGTTAGATCCTCGAACCGGCGAAGTGCTGGTAAACTGGCACCTGAACTGGCCACAAGGAGCTGTCCGATGAGACGCCACGTAAAACTACGACAGTCGATTGAAACTTTTCGCTTCGATCCACGAAGCTGGGCGATCGAATTGCCAATCGTGGGTTCGGAGGTTCCGCTTCTGATCTGCGAGACTACCTTGTTGCTTTTTGGACGTGCAACGCAATTGACATTGCTATTTCCGGATCAAAAAAAGGTGCTTCTGACCGTTTCTAACGAAAGATCTACAGTTGAAGGCACTGTCGAACAACCGACAATGATAAAATTGAGTAGGAATGATCTTGAATTTGTACTTGCCTATCTTATCACTTGGTATCGCGATGGTGCAGCAGACGTAAATCACATTGACATTGATTTAATGGGAACTGAGGCCATTGGGACTGATTGCACGCTTGTAGTAAAAGCAGATCAATCTCAGCCACCGTTGACTGGCGAGGAAGCAGAAAGGATTTTGCGTGAGATGACGTAGAGCCTTGCCCCAGATACAGCACTGCTCCCGCACTTTTAGAAAGCAATGGACCGAAGCGATCAGGCACATGGAGTCCTTGCCACAAAATGCAACCAGAAGCGGATACAATCATGTCTATGCAAAAACATCGCGGATCGCTTGTTTGGTTAATCGCTTGGCTATCGCTCGGTAGTGCCGTTTGGCTTGCGTCGCCTCGGAGTGCCCAAAATCTGCAAAGGCTAACGCTCCGAGCCTGTCGGCCATCAGTGGCAAAAAGCTAAGCCAAGACGATCGGCTGTCCAGCAGCGGCAATCGCTTAAAGTCGATCGAGCGCGTCGAGGTCGGTCAGCGTGTTGCTACCGGGATAAGCCAAGAGATTCGAGATCTCGCGATCGGTGATTCTTTGGCGGTTCCCCAGTGGGATCGGCTCGATCACGAGATCGACTCGCAAACGTGGCGAAAATTGAAAAAACTTGGGGACTGTCCCCGGAGTTTTTAGATTTTTAAACGAATTCCCCCCTGTTCAAAAGACCTTTGTTACTTGATCGGTATCTTCCCAGCGTTTCTATCACGAGCAGGCGTAAGGGAAACAGCCAAACAGCCTTACGCGCGGTCGGCCCCTCATCCCCCCCGCCCCTTCTCCCCCAGCCAAAGCCCTGGGGGCGAAGGGGGGCCAAGCGGTTATGAGGTGTTATCATTTAGCAAACATTTGCATAGAATCTGAAACTGTCGCCGGTTTTTCTTAAAAACCCAAACAGCCTTACGCGCGCCGTGGTACGTTCCGCGGTTCAGAGGCTATTGATCGATGCCTCAAGTCGCTGTGAAGGTTTCTTATCGAGGCCTCGGTCCCTTATTGGGACGAACCGCTGCACGAACCCTACGTCCAGCCCTCGCAAGAACAGCCAAACAGCCTTACGCGCGCGATGGTACGTTCCGCGGTTCAGAGGCGAATGATCGATGCCTCAAGTCGCTGTGAAGGTTTCTTATCGAGGCCTCGGTCCCTTATTGGGACGAACCGCTGCACTAACCCTACATCCAGCTCTCGCGAGAACAGCCAAACAGCCTTACGCGCGCGGTCGGCCTCTCATCCCCCCGCACCTTCTCCCCCAGCCATAGCCCCAAGGTCGAAGGGGGCCAAGCGGTGGGATGGAGCGGACGTGAGGTGTGAGGATAGCTGCCTTATCTCACCGCAGGGACCACACCAGCCCAAGTTTTTAGTATAACTTGCGTTCGGATTTGGATGGAGTCGCCTGGATATCCAGGCTTATTCGTAGCAATTCAAGAGAGATGTCGGTTTGACCATGATGCCTTTGAAGTCGGATACGTGTCGTTGGGGGATTTTGTCCACGGCGGGGATCGCCAAAAAAAATTGGAGGGCGATTTCTCGAACTACCCAGGGGATCGTCTCGGCAGTGGCAAGCCGCGACGCTGGATCGGCGCAGCGATTTATCGATGAATGCCAAGCCAATTGCCCCTTTGAGTCGGCCCCTGTGGCCTTGGGTTCGTACCAAGCTCTCCTGGAGAGCAAGGACATCGATGCGGTTTATATCCCGTTGCCGACGGGACTTCGCAAGGAGTGGATTATCGCCGCCGCCAAGCATGGCAAGCACATCCTTGCAGAAAAACCAGCAGCCTTGACGGCCGCCGATGTTCAAGAGATCCTCGATGTTTGCAAGACCCATGGCGTCCAGTTCATGGACGGTGTCATGTTCATGCACAGCCGTCGTTTGGAGCAATTGCGTCAGACGCTCGATAGTCCAACGGGTATCGGTTCGATCAAGCGAATCGCAACTCAATTCTCTTTTTATAGCGATCAGGAATTCAGGACCACGAACATTCGGTCGAATTCCAAGTACGAGCCACATGGCTCGTTGGGCGATCTCGGTTGGTACACGATCCGAATGATCCTGTGGATCAATCAATGGCGAATGCCGACTCAAATCAGCGCGCGATGCCTATCGACGTTGCAAGGGCAGGGGAGTCCAAAATCGGTGCCGATGGAGTTCAGCGCGGAGTTGCAATTCGATAACGGCGTTTCAGCAAGCTTTTATTGCTCTTTTGCGACTGAGCACCAGCAGTGGTGCCACATCAGCGGCGAAAAGGGAAGCATTTGGATCGACGATTTCGTCCTGCCCTGCTTTGGCTCAAATGTCGGGTATGATTTGAACCGTCCAGAGTTTGTCACCGACGTCTGCGATTTTCACATGCACCGTCGGACCCAACGGTTTTCGGTGGCTGAGTACGATTCAGGCCATGCTCCGAGCCAAGAGATCAACATGTTCGATACCTTCCATGGATTGCTCAAGGGTTCTACTCCCGATGAATCATGGGGAAGGATGACGCTCCAGACCCAGCAGGTCCTCGATATGGCATTCGAGGCGGCCGGCTGCAGTCTCTAGGCAATCCCGAACGCATCGTTGATGTTCGTTCTGAGGTCCCTCTGCCACGGGCTATTCATGACCCGTGGCATACTTGGGTTTGGGCAGGGCAGGTACCTGTTTGACTTCTTCGAGCAACACTTCAACCCCTTTTTCGAGTTGTTTGTCGATTCCGGCTGGGAGTTCGCCTGGAGCGGGCCAAAGGATGTAGTCGGGCAACGCGCCGTTGAGTTCCATGTCTTTCCCATCGCGGCTCGAGAACCAACCTCGGAACGGGGCCCTGAGCACGCCGATGTCGTTGATTCGAGCGGCTCCCGTGCTGACGACCCCTCCGGCGGTTTGAACGCCGACGAGTTTGCCGCGGCCCAAGGCTTTGATCGCGTGACTGAATATCTCTGCGTTGCTGTAGCTGTTTTGATTGCACAAAACGACGATCGGTTTAGACCAAGTCGCATAGATCATCCGATCGTGGGGGTAACCGATCCCTCCGCCCCGAGGGACGGTAATGGCGTGTTTGGGCTGGGTCAAGGAAGTCAAAAGGTGGTCGGTCGTCGATCCGCCTCCGTTGTCTCTGACATCGATCACCAGCCCCTGTTTGCCATAACCGACGTTGTAAAGCTGCTGTTCGAATTCCAGGAAGCTCGATTCGTCCATAGCTTGGATGTGCAAATACCCAAGCTTGCCATCGGACAATCGCTCGACCATCTGACGGTTGTTTTCTAGCCATTGCTCGTAGAGAAGTGGCTTGATTCGGCCGTAGGATATGGGCCTTACGCTCATCGCGATTTCCTCGGTCGCTTGGTCTTTCATGCGTGCGACGGTCAAATGGATATCTCGGTCGAGGGGCCCGTTGAGGATTTGGGTTAGGTCCATCGATGGATCGACGCGTTGGCCATCGATACTCAGGATGATATCACCGGCTTTGAGTCGGCTTTTTGCCTTGTCGCTCGGGCTCTCAGGTAGCACATCCCGGACCTTGAGGCCCGGTCCGAGGAAGGATGGATCGAATCGAACGCCTAGGTGAGCCGTTGGATACTCCCGTTTTCTGGGTGTTTCAGGTTCTGTGGTTTCTGCGATAGAAGGGGTAAAGCCCAGGTGCGAGCCGTTGAGTTCTCCGAGCATCAGTTCGATGATTTCCCCGAGACCACGTTCGTCGTGAGCTTTGGAGGCCGCATCGACGTACTTGCGTCGGATTTCTTCCCAGTTTTTGTTGCCCATGGCCGGGTCGTACCAAATCTCGCTCATCGCTAACCAAGCGGCGTTGAAGCCTTCTCGGAATCGGCCCGTTCTGGAGCGGTCATGCAGGACTGAAAAGCTGAAGCCGGTTTCCTTCTCGCCATTTTCTAGTTTTGTAGGAGTCCCTTTTGAGAGTCCTAGAATGCTGCCCGAGGCCTTGGTCCATCGCGCATCGTTGAGGACCGTCGCGCTCATGAGTTTGGGGGTTAGTTTGTCTGGAAATTCGACGCTGTACCAACCGGGTTTTCCTTCGACCGAGGCGGAGAAGGCTAGTTTTTTTCCGTCTGGGCTGAAGATCAGATTGGTCTCTCGGGTGTCTTGCAGGTTGATTCGTCGCAAGCGTTGATGGATTTTATCGAAGTCGATTCTGAAAGGCTTTGCATCGGCATCGTTGGTGCGTTCGGTTTTGGGTTTTTCCTCGACGGGTTTGTCCTTTCCGTCGGCTTTATTTTCGGGGGCTTTGTTTTCGGGGTTTTTGTTTTCGGCGGGGTTGGTCTCGGCTTTAGGTTCCGCAGCAGGCTGTTTTGGGCGTTTCTTCTTCATCGTTTCGATCGCTTTATCGAGGGTCCGATCGCGTGAAGACTCGTCGTCGAATTCCTCTTGCAGATAAACGTAGTAGATGTCGCTTTCGTCTTGGGACCGTCGGCCGGTGAAGGCTAGGATTTTTCCGTCGGGTGAGAAGACTGGCGATTGGTCGTTGTCCGGATGGCGGGAAAGGGGGTAAATCGCAGGTTGGTTTTCGAGCCGGTCGATTCGGTCATGCGAGTTTCGACAAACTCCTTTTGCTGCCACCAGTATTTGGACGGATCTTTCGGCTCGAGTTTCCAAAGATCGACTTGTCCGTCCTGACGACGAGAAAACCACAGGGACTTTCCATCGTTGGCAAAAATGGGAGATTCCTCATAAGCATCCGAGCGGGTGGCTTGGATCGGCTCTTTGAGTTCGGTGTCCATGACCCACAGATCTCCGTTGACGCTCATGGCGATCTCGAGGCCATCGTCGCTAAAAGCGACTTGTTCGGCACGACTGGTCGAGGACCTTAGGAGGTCCTCTGGAAGGTCCGTATCGGCAGCGACACTCAGGGCAAGTTTCGTAGGTTGCTGGTCTTTTCCAGGTCGCAGGACGTAGGTATCAAAGAGGTGCCGAAAGACGATGGTCGAGCCGTTGCGTGAAATCGCGGGTTTAGCGATCGAATCGTCGTCGAAGCCCCAGACTTTGCGTTGACGAGCGGGTTGATCCCCGGTAGCGAATCGATAACGCCAAAGGTCGAGTCCGTGCTCGGTACCTTTCGCGAAGTAGAAAGACTTTCCACCAGGCATCCAAAGAGGCCACAAGCATTCGACTTTTTCGTGCAGTAGCTCTTTGGTGGTGTTGTTCGTCAGATCGAGCAGCCAAATCTGTGCCGCGCGTTCTCCTTGGTATCCTTTTCGCCACCAACGTTCTCCTTCCCGAACAAACAGAATGTTTTTCCCGTCGGCCGACAGCGAGGGGTTCGAAGCGGTATCATCCAGAAGAACCTTTTCTGCTGCCCGCTTCGTGATATCGACCTGGATCATGCGGTTGCCGCCGCGCCAGAAATGATCGCGGCTGGCCAGAGCCAATACGCTATTGCCGTCTGGGAACCAATCGGCAAGCGAATAGCCTTCGGAGTGGAAGGTCTTCTGTTCGGGAATTCCGCCTTGTGCGTCCATCACATAGATTTGATTCGAGCCGGATCGATTGCTTACAAACGCGATGCGTTTGCCATCGGGAGAGAATCGCGGTTCGGAGTCGATGGCAGGGTGGTTGGTCAATCGACTCACGTTGCCACCGAGGGTTGAGGTTGCCCACAACTCATTGGCCCAACGGAAAACCAATGTTTGGCCGTCGGGCGAGAGGGTAAAGTCGCTTGCCATGCGAATCGCGATGGGCTCTTGAGCTTGTGCCCTGGGGTCTAACGTCAATCGAGGGAAAGCTGCGATCAACAGGATTACAATAAGGCGGAAATCAAATCGCATCGTATTTCGACAATCTGCGTCTAACTAGAAACACTTCGGTAGGAATTTGGCGAGTTGCTCACAGAACAATTCGGGCTGTTCGACGTTCGGGACGTGGGCGCAACGGTCAAGAAAAACAAGCTCGGAGCCACGGATTTTCGACTTGAATTGAATGCCGACTTCAGGCGGGGTGATTTGGTCCTCTCGGCCCCAGACGATCAACGTCGGCGCGGTGATCCGATCGAGTTCTTTCTCGACGTTTCGGTCCCGGGTCGCCCGCGACATCCTTAGGATGAACCTCGTGTAGTTCCGGTCCTGCATGGTTTCGAACCAGTCTTCGACCAGCGGAGACCGGCCGAGCCGGCCAGGACCAGGCCGCAGACGCGTTCTGGGTACTGAAGGGTGTAGTCGATCGCAAGGAGTCCTCCGAGCGAGTTTCCGACCAAAACGATGGGCTGATCGATTCGAGCACGATCGAGGGCTCGATCGACCGTCGCGGTCAATTCGGAGATGGAGCGAACGCCATCGGATCGACGATCGCCTTTGCGGTCCAAAGGGAGCTGGACTGCAATCGAGCGGTATTTTTCGGCAAGGGCGTCCATCGTCCCGGTCCAATGCTCCGTGGATCCGAACAGTCCATGGAGGAAAACAACAACTTTGGATCCTTGACCGACTTCGACAAGCGTATCGTCGACAAGGGTCGTTTGGTCAGAGTGCTTGGTTGGAAAAAGGCTAAATCGCATGATTCATCTCAAGGAAGGGACTGACTCTAGGCAGAAAAAAAGCGGCCTGCTTTCGAAGACCGCTCGTAGTGGATTCAATGAATCAATGTTGGATGGCATTAGGCCATGGAGCTGAAACTAGTTGCAGCCGCAAGCTGGTGCTGGGGCTGGTGCAGGAGCTGCATCGCAGCAGCTAGCTGCTGGAGCAGCGGCACCGCCGCAGGACTTCTTGCGTGCGTGCAAGCGGGCCAAAAGGCCTTCTCGCTTGGGAGCTGGTGCACAAGCTGGAGCTGCATCGCAAGCTGGAGCTGCATCGCAGCAGCTAGCTACTGGAGCTGCACAGGGTGCTGGAGCTGGAGCTGCACAAGGTGCAGGAGCTGCATCGCAGCAGCTGGCTGCTGGAGCGGCTGCACCGCTGCAAGCCTTCTTGCGAGCGTGCAAGCGGGCCAAAAGGCCTTCTCGCTTAGGAGCTGGTGCACAGGCTGGAGCTGCATCGCAAGCCGGTGCTGGTGCCGGTTCGCATGCTGCTACTGCAGCGCCGCTGCAAGCTGCCTTGCGTGCGTGCAAGCGAGTCAACAATCCTTCTCGCTTCGGGGCTGGTGCACAGGCAGGAGCTGCATCGCAAACCGGTGCTGGTGCCGGTGCTGGTGCACAGCAAGCAGCCGAAGCACCGCTGCAATCCTTCTTGCGGCCGAAAATACCAGCCGAAGCACTCGACGAGGTCGCGATCGAACATCCAACAATCGCCAAAGCAATAATCAATCGACGCATTCGAAATTCTCCAATAACAAAAAAGGGTCTACCACTTCCCGCGTCGTACACTCTATGGCTGCATACTCTTTGCTGAGGGTAGGCCGATCGAATGCCGCACGACCTTCGATGTCGACGCGTGTTCCATCTCTCTAGGTTTCCCCACAGAATCGCTTCAGGGAGCCTAGAGCGTAAAGTTTAGTGAATAGTCTACTTATTGCACCTCCTATTTTACCTAGACCTCCGATTTTAACGCGCGTTTCCCTCTAAAACCCCCCTTGTGGGGGTCGTCGAGGAAGCTCGCCAGCCGATTCGGTGGCTAGGATTCGCCTGAAATCGCGGGATGTGCGGCAAATGCTTGGCCCTGAATTCGATGGCTAGGACCGTTGGACAATACGGTGCTGCTGATAGAATCAGGCGATCTTGTTCGATTCCTCCTTGGTAGACCATCATGCTTGCGATTCCCAAAGTGCATTTTTCCAGGAAGCCAGAAGGCATTTCGGCAGCCTATCTCCCCTGGAAGCCGGTCGGTAGGATCGACTTTGAGTCCTACGAGCGGGGGCTCGAGCGGACGTGGGGATGTGGTTTGACTCCAGCGATCAACATGGATACTGGGTTTGCAAACCTGCTTACGCTCTCCGAGCGACGCGAGATTCTCCAGCTTGTAGCTCGATTGGCAGCGGGTAGACCGTTTGTCGCCGGGGCTTTCGTCGAGGATCTCGCGGGAGACATGCTTAGCAATTACTGCACTCAGGCATCGGAAATCCGTGCTCTAGGAGGCACACCGATCGTGTTTCAATGTTCCGAATTGGTCGAGCAATCGCCGGATCGGATCGTGGAGGTTTACCGGCGGATTGGGGCATCGGTGGATCGATTTTTAGGTTTTGAACTGGGGAAAATGTTCGCTCCTTTTGGAGCGATCTATTCGATTGACACGTTCCGCCATCTCTTGGACATTCCGAGCCTCGGTGGGCTTAAGCACTCTTCGCTATCGAGGGGGATGGAATGGGAACGTCTTGCATGCAGGGATCACCATAGACCGGATTTTCGCATCTACACCGGCAATGACCTTGCGATCGATATGATCCAATGGGGGAGCGACTACTTGCTCGGGCTCTCGGCGTTCTATCCGGAAGCATTTGCACTTCGTGATACCTACTGGGGAAACCAGGACGCTCGCTTTTATGAGCTCAACGATGCGCTGCAGATGCTCGGGGGCTTTACATTTCGTCCGCCTGTTCCGGCCTACAAGCACAACGCGGCGATGGTGCTTGCGATGCGCGGGGTGATCGATTCGGATGCGATCCCTTTGAACGCGCCGGGCAGGCCTTCGAGCGACCGGGAGTTTCTTAAGATACTTATCGATCGCATCGACGCGTTGATGTCATGAATCGCTTTGAGCATGTTCGCCACAAACCGCCGACACTTTTGCAGCGACCTCGGGGACTGATCTTGGCTCTTGCTCCCTTGCGTAGCAATGTGAACTTGAGCCGTATCGTCAGGCTCTGCGGGTGTGCGGGCATCCCAGAGCTAATTCATTGCGGCCAGGGGAAAGTCGATCGTGAAATTGCAAGGGATGCGGCCGAATATGTCCAAGTCGTCCAACGCCGCAGTCTGCTCCCGGTCCTCAAGCAACTTCGTCAAGAAGGTTACCGTATGGCAGGCTTAGAGCAAACGACCGGTTCTCAGTGCCTCTATGATTATTCGTTTGCCCAGAAAACCGCATTGGTCATTGGTGCAGAGCGCGAGGGGTTGTCGCAGGATGAGTTGAACGCCTTGGATGACGTTATTGAGATTCCCGTCTACGGGCAGCCTTATAGCTTCAACGTCGCAACAGCCACGACCATGGCTGTCTACGAGTATTGCAGACAGTATCCGAGTGGTTAACTCACTCGGCGGCCCAATAGTCGATGACCATCGCTTTTTCCAAGTGGGGTTTTAGCAGTTCGACGAAGGCTTTGTGGGCCGGGTGCGGCAGATAGGCTTCTCGGTCTTTCTCGTTCTTGAAGGTCACCAAGAAGCAGTGGGTAAACCCATCGTTGAGGCCTTCGGGGCTGTTATTGGTCCCGTACTCAAAGGAGGCTATTTCAGGAATCTTGGACTGCAGAGCTCTGAAAGCATCGACGACCTTTTGGACTTCAGCGGTGGGACTGGCTTCCTTGAACTTGAAAATCACAACGTGGCGGAGCATGGTTTTTTTGTCTGCCTGAGGTTTCGATTCGGCTTGGTTACCTGCGTAGACGACCATCAGCGACACGAATGCCGCGAGCAACAATCCACTTAGTATTTTTGAAGGTGCTATGGTCGTTTCTCCAGGGTTAAGGGGTTGATTTGTTCAAAAGGCGGGCAGGGAGCGATTTAGACTCTTTGAGGCCGAAGATCTAAGGTTTGGAGAGTTTCAAATCGAGGGTGTTGCTACCTTCGTTGATCATGTGTTCGGCTCCGTTTCCGACGGCATCTGCAGGAACGACGTCTGCTGGGTCGATCAAGCCTTCGATGGAGCCTTTTCCTGCCTTGCTTGCGGCCATCTTGCTCATCTCATCGGAACTGCGCGAGAACGTTACTGAATTGACGGCAGCGACCGTCAGCACATTTTTGCCGGGTGTCACTCCGGTTGCGTTAAATTTGCCGTTTTCTATGTTGCAACCCACGACGGAACCTTTGCCATCGGATGGTGTGAAGGTGACCATCCCCTTTTCAATCGGTGTGCCTTGATAGCTGACGGTGCCTTGGACGCTCGATCCGGCCGAACCGCATCCGACGGCCGGAGCGATCAAGCAGATCAAAAGGAGGCATGGACCGAAGGGCATTGAATTGGATCTGAGCACAGGAGGTGGGCTTTGTTTTGAGGGAGTCAGGCTAAGGACCGAAGTTAGCTCTTGGGGATGGGATTACTCCAGGCGGACCTTTTCGTTGTTGCTAGCTGTTGCCAGTCCTCGCCAGACGGCCAGGTCGATGCTGTTGGTTACAAAGTGGGTGCTTCCGTCGGCCATCGAAACGGAGACTCCTGAGCCGTGAAGGCTGCGGGCAGCAGCATGGGCGAGTTGTCCTGAGCGGGTCCACCAAGCGATTCCGCCTAGGCTCAAGCAAGGAGCCTTGTACCGAGAATCGCTTTGGTCTTGCGGACATGGTCCCAGGATCCGGTCTGGGGCGGTAGAATTTGGAGTCAGGGTGGTCGAAAACAGAGAGCCGCCCATGTTCCCGTAATGAATTTCTCCCATGGCTCCTCCCCACCAAGTGACGTTGGCCATAAGGCCTTCGCTGAGCATGATGGTGTTGGACAGGCCATCGGTACAATCGCGCGAGCGGTTGTAAATCGTGCGAACTCTGGCATTCGTATCGAGACTTTGGTCTGGCATCACGGTAAAGAAGCCTGGACCCCAAGGGCCTTGGCTCGTATCGGTGGCTGTCCCATACATATCTCCGGGGCCAACACAACCGCGATAGTTGCCCCGGTGAAAACCGTAGGCCCGCGTTTCCATCTCATTTTCGGTTTGTTTGCCATCGCTAGGGCAAATAAAAATCGACACGCGGTTGTGTCTGGCTTCTCGCAATTTAGGATCGTCGCCAATGAAGGAATTCGGGCCCGGAGCGGTGGTCGCATAAGGTGTCTGGGGCATGGTGTACATCAGGTTGAACATCAAGGGCTGTTCGACGTACGGGAGTATTTGACTGGTCCAGGTGTAAGAATCCCAAATATCGTATTTGCGGCAATAAGGGTACTTGGTGTAGGCGCTCTCGAAGTTCGAGCAACCGAGGGCAAGTTGCCGGATATGGCTCATGCACTGCGTGCGACGCGCGGCCTCGCGCGCGGCTTGGACCGCGGGCAACAACAAGCTCACGAGGACACCAATGATTGCGATGACGACCAACAATTCGACCAGCGTGAAACCGGCCAGGGATTTTCGATTGTACTTTTTCACTGCCACTGATCTCCTAAGGGCCCCGCAAAACTCCGCCGAATCGTACACCGGTCGAATTGCACGAGCAACCGCCCCGGGGGTGTAAAACCCCATGAGGGCTGACCAATGACGCTATCATTGGACGATTGGTCCGCAACATCCGTTCAACTTGTAACCGTTAAATCTAGCTATTTATCGACTCAATTTAACAGGAAATCTTTGGTCGGATTGGAGAAACAGGCAGATTTGGGTTTTTTTGGACCGGTCGACTTGAGTTGTATCGACGAGCCGTGTGGCTCGACGAATACCTCAGGAGGTTAGCCGATTAGATCCCGTACGACTTGGCCCTTGGTTTCGGTCAATCGGAAATCGCGACCTGCATAAGGATAGGTCAGTTGCTCGTGGTCGAGTCCCAAGAGGGCAAGCAACGTTGCATGGTAATCGACGATGGGAACGGGATTCTCGGTCGCTTCGACTCCAAAGTCACCGCTTCGGCCGTATTGTTTTCCTGCTGCAACTCCGCCGCCTGCCATCCATAAGCTGAACGCTTTATGGTTATGATCTCGGCCATCGCGTCCTTGGGCGTAGGGAGTTCGACCGAATTCGCCCGCCCAGACGACGAGCGTTTCGTCCAAGAGACCTCGTTGTTTCAGGTCGGTAAGTAGGCCGTACATCGGACGATCGATTTGGCCACAGTTGTTGGTCAAATTCAAATTCAAGTTCGAGTGATGGTCCCAGGAGCCTTGGGAGATTTCGACGAAGCGAACTCCGGCTTCAATCATGCGTCGGGCAACGAGGCATTTGCTGCCGAAGCCCTTGGTTTCCTTGCGGTCAAGGCCGTAGAGCTCTTTGGTCTGTTCGCTTTCCGACTTGATATCGAGAACCTTGGGCAGTTCCGATTGCATGCGGTAAGCCATCTCGTAGGAGCGGATAACTCCCTCGATTTCTTGATCCCCAGGATCGTTTTGAAGTTTCTTCTGATTCATGCCTTGGATGAAATCCAACTCGCGACGTTGCCTTTCGCTGCCGACCAAGGGAGCGAGATTGGCGATTTGGGTTTCATCGACTTCACGATTTCCATTCCCCAATCGCATGCCTTGGTAATAGGCTGGCAAGAATGCGTTTCCATAATTTTGGGCGCTGCCAGCCGCACCGATGCTGATAAACCCGGGGATGCTCTCGTTCTCAGCCCCAAGGCCATAGAGTACCCAAGAACCGACACTAGGACGTACGAACTGGCTTGTGCCAGTGTGCATGCGGATCGTTGCTTGGGCGTGGGCTGGCACTTCGGTTTGCATCGAATTGACGATGAGCATGTCATCGGCAACTTTTCCCAATTCCGGGAATAGATCGGAAATCCACAATCCGCTTTGTCCTCGTTGCTGGAATTTCCATGGAGACTTCATCCATTTGCTTCCGCCCCGAGGCCCGTTTTGCCCATCGGCCTTAGCCAATTCTGGCTTGTAGTCGAAGGTATCGACGTGGGAGGGACCACCTCGCATGTAGAGGAAAATGACTCGCTTGGCTTTGGCAGGGAAATGCGTTCCTGCAGGTCTCGATGTGCCGTTGGCTAGCCCTTGTTTGGCCAAGAGTGCCGAGAGGGCTAACCATCCGAACCCGCATGCAGTGTTTTGCAGAACGCTCCGACGCGACAGCAAGGCAACTCGGTTTTGACATAGAGACATTGGCGTTTTCCCGCTGGAAAGGGTTTCTAAGATCGGTTTACGAGGACCGGAATTTACAAGGACTGGCGATTGCAAGTGAGGGCTTAGGACTAAACATTTACCAGTTAATCTAAGTATCGGAATTCCGCAGTTGCGAGCAGTCCTCTTGCGAGGCTTACCCAACCGACGTCGCTACTATCGCTACTTCTGAATAACTCGTCGGCTAGGGAAAGTTCATCTCCGGTTGGTTTTCGGCACAGAACGATTTGGTAGAGGAGTTCTAGTCTCGCTTCAAAGTTTTCGGCACCCCGTCCAGGTACAGACTCGAGAACCCTGCGGGCCACGGAACCTGCATGGCCAGCGACGGTGGGGTTGTTCAGTAGATAAAGCGATTGGGACGGCACGTTGGTCGTCTCCCGGGCTCCTTGGACGACCATGGCATCGGGCAGATCAAACAATTCAAGGACTTCGGGCAAGGCACCTCGGGGCATGGGCAGGTAGATCGAGCGACAAATGTCTTCGGGGAAGACCTCGCCTTTGCCCCGCTTTTTCGCGGAGCTAGTGTCGACGCGGTTTCCAATATTCTTCTTAGCCATGGCAGTCCCCAGGATTGGCTTGTCGTCGAGCCGATCGGAGAGACTGAGCATCGCATCGCGGATCTCCTCGGCTTGCAATCGCCGACTCTTGGCCCGCCAAAGGAGTTTGTTCTGTGGATCCGCAGTAAAAGCCTCGGGGTTCGGCTCAACGCTCGAAAGCTGGTAAGCTCGGCTCAGGGCTATTTTACGAACGAGTTTCTTGACGTCCCATCCTTCGGAAATAAATTCGCCGGCCAGATGGTCGAGCAGCTCCGGATGGGATGGGCGGCTGCCGGTGGTCCCGAAGTTATCGACGCTATCGACAAGACCTTGGCCCATCATCCAGTGCCAAAAACGATTCACCGCCACGCGGGCGGTCAACGGATTGCTTGGACTTGCAATCCACTTGGCCAGTTGCAATCGACCCGAGGCGTTCGGCGGCACTGGATAATCCTTTGCGTCTCCGAATAGATCTGGAACGGATCGTCGCACTTTTTCGCCGGGCATGCCGACATCGCCTCTTGCGAAAAATGGACTATCGTCGATCGTTGGAAATGCGGTTCGGCGAAGTGCCCCCGCATACCTATTTAGCTTCTCGCGGTTCGAATCGGTTTTGGGAGCCTCGATCGGTCGGTCAAGGGCTCCCATCGCAAGGGGGCGAACGGTGTCGTCCTCGTTGAGTGCCGAGAGTTGGAACTCGAGTTCGTTGGCTTGTTGAGACAGCTTTCGTAACTCTTGCTGTCGGCTTCGGTCGAAAGATCCGTTGGATTTAGCAGCTTTTCGCTTCTCTTCGATTTCATCGACAATCGAAGCGATCTGTCGTTGGAGCTTGGCCAATTCTTCGCGTTTTTTTGCGATTTCCGAATCCCCCCAAGGGGCCGGTAGGCTCGGCAGATCACTCTGGCTCGAGAGCTCGATCGGATCGGAACCATTGCGTCCGTTGTTTCCACCCGAGGCACCAAAACGGGTATCGGTCGAAAGAAAGATGCCAGCAACTGCGGTGTACTGCTTTTGAGAAATTGGCTCAAACTTGTGGTCATGGCACCGCGCGCAGGCCATCGTCGTGGCCATGGTGGCTTGGAAAACCGTATCGATCTGCTCGTCGGCTTGGTCCAACGCAAAGAGCTTTACGTTTCCTTCGTTGATGTTCCTCGATCCGATTGCCAGAAACCCGGTGGCAACGATCGATTGGGCTTGTTCTTGATCGCCTTCTGTGGGAATCAGATCGCCAGCGATTTGCTCGATGAGGAATTGGTCGAAGGGTTTATTCTTCCGGAATGCATCGATCACCCAATCGCGGTATCGCCAAGCTTGATTGTAAGGAATATTTACATCGCGACCGGAGGACTCGGCGTATCTTGCGACGTCGAGCCAATGCCTTGCCCATTGAACGGCAAATGCTTCGCTCTCAAGGAGTTGGTCGACGACCTTCTCGATCGCTTCTTGGCGAGGAAGCCCCTTTTCCAAGTCTTCCGAAAACGCGCGTACTTGATCGATCGAGGGGGGAAGTCCGGTCAGGTCAAAATACAAGCGGCGCAAGAGGGACTCGGGTTTCGCATCGCCGACGGGTTGTAGCTTCGTCTCGTGGTGCTTTTGGCTCAGAAACCGATCGATGTTCGTCCAACTCCAAGTGTCCGCACGGGGAATCGTAGGCTTGAGCAGGGGTTGGTAAGCCCACCACAGTTTGGCCGATTCGTTGATCTCTTCTTTGGCGATTAAATGCTCCTCTTCCTTGCGTGGGTCAGGAGCTCCCATTCGAACCCAACGTATCAGATCCTTGATCTGGCCCGCTTCTAACTTACCACCGGCGCTTTTCGGAGGCATAGCCAAGTTCGCGTCGTGGTACTCGATGGCCTTAATGATCAAGCTTTTTGTCGGCTCTTTGGGTTGGACTGCAGGACCCGCAGAACCACCTCGGAGGATCGCCTCGCGGGAATCGAGCCTGAGGCCACCTTCGGCCTGACCCGATTCAACCGAGTGACAACTGTAGCACTTGGAGACCAAGATCGGTCGAATGCGAGATTCGAAAAACTGCGTCTCCTGCTTGGTCAATTTTGGACCTGTCTCCTGGGCCCTCAGAGAGCTTTCAGCTCCCGTAAGTCCAAGTGCATAGATACAGGCAAGGCCACGGAGAGAGCCCCGGTTCAGCAACGATCGAAACGAAATGCGAGTAATTCTCAGGCCGAGCATGAGCTAGTCCCTTCATGCGACGTTCGGTGTGTGTGTGGCCTTTGCGTCTAAAACCGCTTCAAAATCGCGTGTGTAGAGTGCAAACCGCTAGGGGTAGGTTAACCCAAGACGGGAGTTGGGGTTTCGAGCGAAACGAGATTTTTTTTAGAAATCAGGATTTCTTCCCATTTCTTCGGTCCGGAAATTCGCTTTTGTTCTTTCAAATCCCTGGTTTTTCATCAATACCTCCAAAACTCGAGCAAGAATGGATTGCGATTTTTTTTGGGAAATCTAAGATCGCGGAGGCCCCCGGGGCGGATGAATTAGGCTACGACAGGTCAGCCAGGATAGGAATTGCAGGATAGAAATCGCAGGTTAGAAATTTTGGACGAACCATCGAAAGAGCCTTGGCGCACCGACCGCTGGCGAGGAATGGAGAAAACCCACGTTGCGATTGTCGGAATGGGAACCGTAGGATCCGGTGTCGCGAGGCTTCTGCTCGATCACGGGGACCGATTGGCAAGGCACGCCGGTAGAGTTTTGTGGCTCAATAAGGCCTTGGTGCGGGATCTTTCCAAGGATCGGGGAATCAGTGGCCTGCCCGCAGGTGTTCTTACCGACAATCTCCAGGAGATCCTGGAGAATCCCCAAATCCAAGTCGTCGCCCACTTGATCGGGGGAATCGAGCCTGCGCGAACGATCATGCTCAAGTTGCTCGAGTCTGGCAAGGATGTCGTTACAGCCAACAAAGCGCTCCTGGCGCAACACGGCGAAGAGCTCTTTGACCGAGCGAGAAGTCTCGGTCGAACGATCGCCTTCGAGGCGAGCGTCGGGGGAGGGATCCCAATTATTGCCAACATCACGCAGTGCTTTACTGCCAACCAAATCATTTCTCTGCGAGGAATTCTCAACGGTACGAGCAATTTCATCCTGACGCAGATGTCCGAGAAGGGGCTCGACTACAATCGCGCCTTGGAGATCGCTCAAAACATGGGTTATGCCGAAGCCGACCCTGCCATGGATGTCGACGGAAGCGATGCGGCCCAGAAACTTGCCATCCTAGCCCACTTAGCCTTCGGTGTTCGTATCGATTGGAAAGACATTCAACGCCACGGACTCGAAGCCTTCACCATCGAAGACATTCGCTATGCAGAGAAACTCGGGTATCGGATCCGTCTGCTGGCGACCGCACAACTGATCGATGACAACCTCGAACTCCACGTCTCTCCAACCCTGATTCGCAACGGTCGTCCTTTGGCCGAGGTCCGTGGGCCTTACAACGCCATTACCATCGTCGGAGATGCGGTGGGGGATATGTTCTTTCACGGACAAGGTGCAGGGCAGATGCCTACCGCGTCGGCCGTCGTGGCCGACATGATCGATACGGCAGCAGGTCGAACGGACATCACCTTCCGCCGACTGCAACTTTGGTCGGATCGGCAATGCGAAATCGAATTGACCCCCTACGCTCGAACTCTCGGCCGGTACTATATGCGTTATCTGGTGGCCGACGAGCCGGGGGTTCTTTCCCAAATCACTGGGATACTCGGGAATTATAGGATCTCGATTTCCTCGATCATCCAGCATGAGCCAGCCGAGTCGAGCGATCCGTCCAAGGTTCCACTGATCATCATGACGCACGTGTGCACCGAGGCGGATGCGAGCAAAGCTCATGAGGCGATCGGGCAGCTCAGCAGTGTCGATTCTCGATGCTTCAAACTAAGAGTCAGCGAAGGCTGAGCGACCCTCACTATCGGCTTGAGTGCAATGGGTTGGAGTGTCCGGCCAGCAGTGCCGCTGGACCTGGGGTGGCATTATCGACCGATGGGGGTCCAGCATGGTGCACAGACCTAGCTTGGGAGATCATTTGTTGAGTCGTCTTCTGAATGGATCGCTGCGTGCGTTGATCGATCAGGTGCCCCTTGCGAGCCCTAAGGATCGACATGGTCAAGGCGGGGCGCCGATGCCAATGCTCTGCCTGAAAGTCCCGAACGTCCTCGTAAGGTACATCGAGTTTGGCATTGAGCTTGGGGATAAAATGGAAGCCATCACTGCCTCGCACGAGTGTGAAATGCATGACCAAATAAAGAGTGGCGATGCCAGAGGCCAATCCGATCAAGAAGCTTTCGAGGCGGTTCATGGCTCTGGTTCCTGGGTAGAGAGACTCGGATTCGCTAGGGGCATTTCCCGTGCGGTGTGCAATCGGAAATACACAAAGAGCAACGTCCAAGTCGAGGGCAATTTCTATTGCCCTGCAGTGCAGGATCCCGAGCGGAACTCGTTAAACCTGATCGTCTTTGGGAATCTCAAACTTGGGTGCTGAGGTTTCGACGATCTGAGGTTCGTCCAAGTCGACTTTCGGCTGGATTTTCGGGGGTTCGTAGGTGTCGACGGCGTGGAATTCTCGCTTGAAATCGTCGACATTTCTTTTCAACTGCCGGTAGGTTCCACCGAGGTTCTTGGCTACCTCAGGTAATTTGGACCCGAAGAGCATCAGGGCCAAAACTCCAAAAGCGACCATTTCCGTGGTGCCGATTCCTCCGAACATTACATACCTCGGATGTGGAGAGTGCTAGGACGATTTGGTGGTTTCAGACGGGGATTCCGAATCGTCATCTCGCATCCCTTTTTTGAATTCGATCGCGCTGCGTCCGAGATTGCGCATCAGGGACGGCAATCGGGAGCTACCGAAAATAAGGACTGCGATCAACAAAAAGATCATCAGCTCTTGTGTTCCAATTCCAAACATAACCGGTACCCCGGGGGGTGAAATATGGGTGGGACTGAGGGCAGAAGTGATCTTCTGCTTGTCTCGCGTTCTGTTTGTATTCTATTGATCGGGCCGGGGGTGTCAAATCTCCTGGACCCTTTGGCACTTGGATTCCTCACGAAGTACCGTTCCAATCGGCTTGTTTTTTCTCCGAAAACTCCAGTTTAGGCTCGCCAGGGAAAATCCAAGCAAAGCCCGTCAGGATCGCTACAGGGATTACAAACGCACCCCGAAGGGCATCGGTTTTCCCGATATCGCCGCGATGAGGTTTTCCGCCGCCATCGTCGCCATCTGATTTCGAGCCTGCTCGGTCGCCGAACCGATGTGAGGGAGGATCAAACACTGCGGACAGTGCCTCAACAGGTCATCCGGGGCAATTGGCTCCGGGGTTGTCACATCCAAACCTGCAGCAAAAATTCGCCGCTCGCTCAAAGCTTGCGCTAAGGCAACTTGGTCGATGACCTCGCCTCTTGCTGTATTGACCAAAACGGCATGCGGTTTCATCCGATGAAGCTGTTGGGCTCCGATGAGATTACGGGTCTCGGGGGTCAGTGGGCAGTGAATGCTCACGACATCGCTTTGGCTCAGAAGTTCCCCGAGCTCGACTCGGCTTGCGCCTAGCTGCTGATCGACCTCGGGTTTTGGTTGCCTGGACGTGTAAAGGACACGCATGTCCCAGCCCCCATGGAGCCGTTTGGCGACTGCCGTTCCGATTCTTCCCATGCCGATAATACCCAGCGTCTTGCCTTCGAACTCCTGTCCGAGGAACCTCATAGGCTCCCAGTTGCGCCATTGGAATTGTTCGACATTGTGGATCGCTGGACCGAAGCATCGGCCGGCCGCAAGGATCAGCCCGACGGCGATGTCGGCCGTCGCGTTGGTCAGAGCTCCGGGAGTATTGCCCACCTGAACCGAGCGGGCTTTTGCGGCGGAAATGTCGATGTTGTTGTAACCTACGGCGAAGTTAGCGATGCCTCGCAACGCCTCGCCCGCAGCGTCCATAATCTGTGAATCGATCGGATCGCTTAGGATCGAGAGGATCCCCGAGCAACCTCGAACACGATCCAGCAGGACCTCGTGAGGTGGAGGGTCCTCGCCGGGCCAAACATCGACTGTGTGATGTTCCTGCAAGCGTTCGATGCCGATCGAAGGGATACGACGAGTGATGAAGACTTTTCCCATGGAAATACTCTTGAATGGACCGTCCGCAAAACGAGCGGTCTTTGATAAAATCTATCGCTTACTGCCTCTGGCCGCCGCTAGATTATCGCGATCCAGTTGCCAATGCAAACCCTTGTCGCGATCGAGCTTTTGAAACCGATGACCCAAAACCAAGCCAAGAGCCATGCAGTACGTATTTTTGCGGGAATCCGCGAAGCGATCGGCACCGATCAGGTGATGATCGAGATCGAGCCCGAAACGCGCGCCGGGGAAATCAAAGCGGTCCTAGCGCGACGTTACCCCCAAGCGGCTGAACTGATCCAAGTCAGTCGCTTGGCCGTCAGCGAGTCGTTCGTCGGCGACGAGGAAACCATCGGCCTTTCGGGCAACTCCTGTTCAAACACCCTGGAAATTGCATTGATCCCTCCGGTCAGCGGCGGCTAAGGGGCTTGCAAGAACCAGGAAATCGCAGCTAGCCCACCGATCCAGATCCGGTCACGGAGCGACAGGAAACCTCACTGCGTTTTCGATCAACTGCAACATGTTGGGGTCTTTGTAGATCGGAAACGTCTCGTGCCCCGGCCGGATGTAGATGACCTTCCCCTTGCCTAAATTCCAAAGCATCACGCTTCGAAACGCTTCTCCTGCTTCCCATCGTTCATGAAGAATCGTTTCGTCGGGTTCAGGAACATGAAACGGTTCATCGTACATTTCCGTTCGCGTAAGCGAAAACTTTTCGGGCAGGTTTCTGGCAAGCGGGTGATCGGGTTTCAAAACTTGCAGAAAACTCGGCTTGCCATCATTCCGATATGCCGGAAAGCAGCAATTCGGAAGGTAAAGCTTTAGGGATCTGGACTTGGGAGATTCACTGGAATTTGGTGGGTCGAATTCCCAGTAAGGAGTCCTTTTCGCATCGCGTGCAGGTGCCTTGAATCGATCTGCCGCAATCTCCAGAATTGCTGCGTTTTCGATTCCTTGTTTCGCAAGTTCGGCGCGCAATTGAATCCGAGTCACTTCGTTCATCGCTTCGATGAATGGAGTGGACCAGTGGGCCGAGTGGATCGCGACCAAGTTGCATTGGCCGCGCTGTATCCGACTCACGATATCCTTGCCAAGCTCCGATTTGATTTCAGAGTGTCGCACATGGCCCCACCAAACGATCACCTGGGCGAAATCGAGCACGGCCGGTGATACGCCTTGCTCTCCATCTTGTATCGAGGAAGATCGGACTTGGAGTCCAGGCTTGGACCTCAAGTGCTCGGCAATTGCATTCCCCAGAAAGTTATCGTAGGCCTCTTTTTGGGTGGGTTGTTGTTCGTCCCAAACAAGCACCCGAATCGGTTCATCTGCGGTGACTCGAGGCAGGACGCTCAAGGCCAGTAGAGTGATTCCCACTGCGCGCGTAAAATCTGATACCAACAGAATGAAACTTGACAAATGGAATCCCTCCGGAGCGTGTTTATCAATCGTAAAAGATTCTCAACCAGTGAGGTTCAGCGTTTCTTTCCTCCCTCAATTCCTAAACCCCAGCAGCAGCTAGCTTCTGAAATTCAACTCTCAGATCCGATGCGTCGGCGTTTGGGAAATTAGCCCGCTGTACGAAAAGGAGATACGCTCGCCCTCGCACCGGATCGATCCAAGCTTGGGTGCCATAAGCACCCCCGTGACCATACGTTCCCTTCGAGAGCATGGCCGTCGGGCCTTGGGGGGCTCGCACCACGCAACAGCCAATCCCCCAAGCGTTCCCGTCGGTAAAGCCAGTGATCAGTTCGCCAGTGGTGGGTTTGCCCAACATGGATACCGATCTGTTGCTGAGGATTTGCTTGCCCTGCCAAGTCCCCCCGCCCAAAAGCATTTGGCAAATCCGACCGTAATCCGCAGGTGTTGAAAACAGCCCACCGTTGGCTGCAGGCAATCGATTGCGATCGCTTGGCTTTTTTCCTGCGAGCAGGAAAATAGGGGATTCCGTAAGTTGCCCAGCGGGAGTCCGCGTGTAGCTTTTTGCCAAACGTTTCTGCTGGTTATCGGTCAAGTAGAACGCTGTGTCGCTAAGGCCTAGCGGTTCGCACAAGCGTTTCTGCACAAACGCATCGAAGCTCATCTCAGAGACCACCTCGACGATGTGGGCTGCGGTGTTGATCCCTGTCTGGCTATACTGCCACTTGGATCCCGGCTGAAATTGAACGAGCGATTTGGCATACTTATCGACCGCGTTGGCTAGCGAAGTGTCGCCGTAGGGTGCATCGAGTTCTCGCATGCCGGATGTGTGATTGAGGGTTTGCAACACGCTGACATTCACCCTCTGGGCCGATTCGTTTCTGAGTTCTCTCATCTGGGGCAGGTATCTAGCGATCGGATCCTCCAAAGCGATTTTGCCTTCGTCGACAAGCATCATCACGCAAATGGCCGTGATCGGTTTGGACATCGATGCGATCCAGAAAAGATTATCCGGTGTCATCGGTGTTTTCGAATTCAAGTCGGCGTAGCCTGCCGCGTCAAGATGCAGTGTTTTCTTCGAGTCGACGACCATCGTCACGGCACCTGCGATCTCATTGCGATCGACGAACGATTCGACCGCCTCATGGATACCCGTGATGGACGATTTGTCTTGGGCGCGACCAACACCGGCCAGAGCCAGAGAACCGCAAGCGGTTGCGAACAAGGCGCTGCGCCGAAGCATTTTTTGATCGTTCTGGAGTTTCGGAGCCATTGCGGGATACCTTAGAGAAAAAATAGATTCTAAGAATATCGTACTGTTTATCAGTACCAACCGCCACCCAGGGCCCGCTAGGCGTTGATGATTGTCGCCATTTGCTCTTGCTTGATCGGGAGGATAAGCACCTTCGCCTCCAACGGCGGTGTGGCTTACACGCGTCCGGCTACTCCTCCTGCGGCCACCGATGC
>JAJTEK010000091.1 GCA_021299695.1 Pirellula sp.
AAGACGCTCGTAGCCACCTGTCGCCAGACGGTGGGGGTTTGCTCACGCGCCGTCGATCGCTTGGCAGCGGAGGGCTACGTAAGACGCTCGTAGCCACCTGTCGCCAGACGGTGGAGGTTTGCTCACGCGCCGTCCACCGCTTGGCAGCGGGTGGCTACGCAAGGCAGCCTTAGCTACCGGTCCTGGGCTATCGCAGACCCAAGATTGCGAGTTCCTACATGTTCGACTAAATTCTCCGGATCGAGGGCCCTATTCTTCGATCAATCCAATCGATGGGATCGTTGGGATTTCAGGCCAGACCTAGACATTGCAATCTAACCTATTCAACGGAATCCTCTGCCATGCTGCTTTTGATTTTGCTTTTTTATGTTCTGCCTATCTATTTGGTCTTCTACCATTACAAGTGGATCGCGATGACGCGTTTCTGGAAGCTTGCGCTGCCTCTTCCTCCGATCCTTGCGATGGTTTTCCTTTGGTTTGCGATCGGTAGATTTACTCCAATCGTCTCTGATGCTTACGTTCAGGCCCCGGTTGTTCAAGTTGCCCCGCAGGTTGCCGGTGTGGTAACCCAAGTTTTGGTGCAGGACAATGTCTTGGTCAAAAAAGGGGCACCGCTGTTTCAAATCGATGCCGAAGCCTTTGAGTACCGCACTGAGCAAGCTCGCGCGAAAATGTTCGAATCCAAAGAGGCTTCACTCGGTTCGATCGCAACGCTCTACGCAGCCAACGAGTCGTTGAACCGAGCAGAAGCAAATCTTGCATCGGCTCGTAGTGGAGTCGAAAGTGCCGATGCGGATTTAGCGCTGACCCAAGCGTCAATCAATCGTGTTCAGGCACAGCTTACGCTAGCCGATGCGGCGCTCGAGCGAGTGGCTAAGTTGATTGAAACGCGTTCTATTTCCCAAGAGGAATACGATGAGCGGGTCAAATCCCAAGCGGTTTATCGCGCGGAGTTAGATGAAGCAAAGCAGCGTGAGTCCAAAGCCAGAGCAGGATTGAACGCAGCGACAATTCAAGTTCAGACGGCAGAAGCTGCATACCGCGAGGCTCGTGCCCAGCGCAGCAAAGCCATGTCGATGATCTCTCCAGTCGAAGCGCTGCAGGATGCAGTCGACCGGCTGGAATCTCAATTGGTTTCGATCAAAGGTTCCCAACCCGAAGGTGCGAGCTCCTCGGAGCGATCAAAGGAACTTGAAACAGAAGTCGCTCGGTTCAAGCGATACCTCACCGAAGCGCAAAGCTACGCCCTTGAGCGGAATGGAAAATTTGCTGCCGTTGCTCAGGCCGAAAGTGCGCTCAAGCAGGCCCAGTACGATCAAGCTCAAACGACCGTCCTGGCGCCTGTAGACGGTATCGTGACGAATTTGCACTTGACCAACGGAACCTATCTGGGGCCTGGCAAACCGATCATGGCGTTGATCGATACGAACTCATGGCGCTTGGTGGCTCCTGTCCCGGAAAACTGGCTCTCGGGAGTCAAGGTTGGCGATGACGTACAGATCGCGCTTCGCAACTACCCTGGGAAATTTCGCCAAGGAAAAGTACTCCACATCGGTCGTGGAGCGCTTTCGGGACAGGGAGTACCTAACGGCACTCTGCCCGATTCGCAAAGTCGTATGGGACGACAGCTGGATACCCCCGAACTGGGTCAGGATTTCCAAGTGATCGTCTCTATGGCCGACGACCAGCCCGACCGACCCTTGCGAGTCGGTGCAACTGGGCGAGCAGTGATATTTGCCAACGGCGGTTTGTTCGGGGTCAATCAGTTGGCTACTTTGATTTTGACCATCACCAGTTTTCTAGACCAGTTTTTCCCGAAACCACCGCTCGTTAGCATTCTGTTCGCCACGACACTCGTGTTAGCCATCATTGCATTGTTGCATTACATTCGCCCCCCGAGAGGTTCAGACAGAAGCGCCGAGCCACCGAAATAGTTCCTCGGGAGGCGCATGAAAAGAGCCAACGTTCCGTTGGAACGTTGGCTCGAAGAATGATTTTCATCCCGCAAAGCGAGGCTGTTGTCGGCTTGCGTTAGTTTCGCGGTCCGCGAGACGATTGCTCTCGTCGATCGCCGTAACCGCCGCTGCTGCGGCCACCGCCGCCGTAACCGCCACCACCACCGCCTGATGGACGGCTTTCGCGTTCGCGTGCTTCATTGCACGAGATCGTTCGATCGCCGATCATCGATTGATTGAGCGCTTGAATCGCTGCGTTAGCTTCGTTTGGGTTGCCCATTTCAACGAATGCAAAGCCGCGTGAACGGCCGGTTTCACGATCCATGACGATGCTAACCTTGCTGACATCTCCGTATTGGGAAAATGCATCCCGAAGTTCAGATTCCGTCGCGCGAAAGGATAGATTGCCCACAAAAATATTCGTCATACCAAAACTCCTATCCGATCCACACATCCAACATCAAATCAGTACGGAACTCCCCGGTAGGGCGATAACTTCGCCCAGAACCCAAAGGCCTTACGATAGTGCGAGTGAATCAGAAAAACATGTCGAAAGATCGCCGACTGGAACCACCGTCCCAGTAAAAACCGCGAAGCTTCCTCTTCTCCAACCAACAGCTAACCGAATCCCAACAAGAACAGAAGTCGCCATAGAGGGGACTTGGATTCATCTCAAGAAAACGCTGCATCAACTGCGAATCAGACAACACATTTATCGCAACATTCCAGAGCAAAGTCAACAGGAAATTCGTCTAGAAGTCAACTTGCTGGTACCTTTGAGGCTCGAACATCCCATCGAATCCTCTCCTGCGCGTCGCGAAACCTGATTTAGGACTTCGTTGAAGCGTCCAGTCGGACACTTCAACGAAGGACTGATTTCCAAAAGATAACAGCTTTGCTTATTTCGTTACGCCGAAGGTAAAGGTCGTGACCTGATGGAACTTCTCGTTCGGCTTAAGCACAGTCGTTGGAAACGACGGTTGGTTTGGGGCGTCGGGATAGTGTTGGGTCTCTAAACAGAACGCTTCATGTGTCTTGTAACCGGCATTTCCAACTCCACCATCGAGAAAATTGCCTGTGTACAATTGCACCCCAGGTTGTGTTGTCTTGATTTCCATGGTGCGGCCACTGGCAGGATCGACCACCTTGGCCGCAGTTCGCATCTGGCCAGCAGCTCCACGAACCACAAAACAATGATCATAGCCGTTGGTCGAGGTCAACTGTCCGATCCGCTCACCGATCTTGCGAGCTGTCGTGAAATCCAACGCTGTGCCTTTGACGTCTGCTGTGGCTCCCGTCGGAATCATGTTTTCATCAACGGGAAGGTACTGATCGCACGAGAGTAGGAGTTCGTGGTTGTGGATGGTGCCTGATCCTGCACCCCCAAGATTGAAATACGCGTGGTTGGTTAAATTCAAGACCGTGGACTTGTCCGTCGTTGCACTCAGGTCGAGGGTCAAACAGTTGTTGTTGTCCCATCGGTACTCGGCGACCGTCGTGAGTGTTCCAGGATAGCCTTCTTCTCCATCAGGGCTGACGTAAGTGAACTTCAGACCCACCGAGGTGTCGGTTTTGACCTCGGCGACTTGCCACATTCGTTTGTCAAAACCAATCTCTCCTCCGTGGAGATGATTCGGTCCGTTGTTGGTCGCTAAACTGTAGGTTTTACCATCGAGCGTGAACTTTCCCTTGGCGATTCGATTGCAAAAGCGGCCAACGGTTGCCCCAAAGTATGGGTGCCGTTGAAGGTAACCATCGATGCTGCTGAATCCTGCAGTCACGTTGGTCTTCTTGCCATTCCTGTCGGGCACCTGGATCGAAACGACGATCGCGCCGTAATCGATCAATTCGACGACGTTCCCCGCATCATTGGTCAGTTGGAATAAGGTGACGGCCTTGCCATCGGTGGTGTTTCCAAAAGGTTTCTTCTCGATAGCCATAGGGGTTGCTAAAGCATTCTCTTCTGCAAGTACAGCGTTGCTTGCCGCTTGGGACCACATGGCAAATCCAGCGCTTGCAACAAGGAAAAAGTGAATCGTGCGTCGTGAGAGTTTCATCGGTTTCTCTTCGGAGAGTTCTGTGGAGAGAGGTTGAAGGGATGGTTCTGTTTGGGTGCAAACTGGCTAATCATCAGGGCTTCGACGCATCTGTGGCCGGTTCGACCCGCCCAAACAGGTGCCCGCCGACATTGTCATGCTTCCATGTTCCTGCGTATTTTCGGTCGTGGAAAACCACCCTTGCCGAGAAAGTTCCCATACCTGGGATGGTCACGGAGTCCAAAACGATCATGGGTGTTCGACCAACCCATTCGAGGTTGACGACCACCGGTACGGTCAAATCCTTGTTCCCATACTTGATGCGCGTCTTGATCTCCCAAAGGTTGTCGTCCCCCGGGAGCTTCTTGGCACTTTTGATTTCGTATCGCTCCTCTTCGAGCTTGTTCAGAGGTTGTCCGTCCATCGTAAACGAACCTGACAGAACTGAATTCGAAAGGTACTTCTCGAATTCCTCGATCGGAGGCTTGATGCCGTCCTTAAGCCCCTTGGAGTCGTCTTGAGCTTGGACCGGCCGTTGAACGTAGAAACCAACGGAGCTTGCGACGCAGGTGAACAAGACCACCGCCGCCACCAATCGTCCGATCGATCGTAATCCAACCTGTCGCATTATGTCTCTCCTAGAGGTATTAGAGGCTTCTGAGGAAATTCATGCTGGCCGCAAATTCCGCAACGGGATCGCTCGCCATGTCCCTCTCTACAATATAGCAGCCTTGGTACGAATGTTCCGCAAGGCAAGCGATGATCTGAGGGAATTCCGCTAGCCCTCGCCCCAGCGGAACCTGAGTCCCTCGGCCTCTTGCACGGTCCGGCAAACCGTCCTTGGCATGCACCAACATGACATGCTTGGCTATGGCCGGAAGATCCTCGAGCCCAAACCCGTTGACGATCAGATTGCCTGGGTTAAGCGTCACACCCACCCCAGCTTGAGGAAGCGAATCGATCAGCTCTCCGAGGAGACTCAAAGACTCGGCCCCGGTTTCGAGCGCCAACATCGCACCGACATGATGGGAGTATTTGCCAAGGTCCGAAAGGACCCCTCGAAGGATTTCGCGAGACGGCGAATCGGCAGTCGTATCGATGTGGCCAGCACTGTTGACGACCACGTTGGCCCCAAGGTCAAAAGCCAGCTTCATCGCGCTCTTGGTACCCTCAATCCGACGATCCAACTCGTCGGTCGTTTCATAACCTCGGTGGGTCGCGAACCGAACCGCACCCACCTTGAGATTCAAATCATCGAGTAGCTTTCTCAGCTGCCGCAACGCTGTTCCCGCCACGTCCACAGGACGGATCTCGTTGCGGGCATCGATTTCAATCACCTCCGCCTTCAACCTCGCGGCCGTCTCGAGCGCTTGACGCAACGGAAGCCTCAAACCTGCTAACTGAATGCCTACTCGGATTGCGGACAATGCGTTCTCCTGGGGTGGGAAATGTTGGGACTAAGACCTCTCGAACAACCAACCAAAGGGTTTCCATCGTTTGGATTCGATCTTCAGTTCGAAATCGTCAATCGTGTTCTCATGAATGTACTTGACCGCCTCGTCGATCGAGTCGGTGTACAAGTACAACTCCTTGTCGCTCGGCGAGACAGTGCCTCGCTCTACCATGTGGTCGATGTATTCCATCAGCTTGGTATGGTAGTCGCGATCCATAATCACGATCGGAAATTTCGAAATTTTCTTGGTCTGGATCAGCGTGATGGTCTCGAAAAATTCATCGAGCGTACCAAACCCGCCAGGCATGATCACGAATCCGTAAGAGTACTTGAGCAAAAGCACTTTGCGGACAAAGAAATACCGAATGTCCACAGAACTGTCGAGATAAGGGTTCGGTTGCTGCTCGAAAGGCAACTCGATGTTGACTCCCACACTCCGGCCACCCACCGACTTGGCCCCACGGTTGGCGGCCTCCATGATTCCCGGACCACCTCCGGTCATGATGGTAAATCCGAGCTTGGAGATCTGACCTGCGATTTCAACGGTTTGTTGATACTCTGGGGTCTTCTCGCCGAGTCGGGCCGAGCCGAAAATGGTAATGCACGGCCCCACGAAATGGAGGGTCCTAAAGCCCTTGATGAACTCCCAAGCGACTTTCACGGTGAAATAGAACTCTTTCCTTCGAGACTGACGGCCCTCGAGGAACTGAATTTCTTTGCTATCTGGTGCCATTTGTATTTACCGGGAGAGGAAGATGGAACAACCCCGGCAATATACCAGATCTGTTAGAATCAAGTCTATGGTGCTGCGACAGCAGGTGCGCCCTCTGCTGGGGCATTCGGATCGACCGGTTGCGAGGCTTCAATCGTCGAATTGTAGATCAGGTTCTCTCGGTAACCCTCGGCATCCATCAGAGTAAAGCCAAGAAACAAGGCGACAAAAATCAAGCTCCCGAGGATCACGATCGCGTTGAGAGGCTTGTCCCAGAGCAAGTGCATGAAAAAAAGAATTACCAATGCCGCTTTAATGGTAGCGATGGTCAACGACGCCCAAATTTCCGCATTGCCTAAGTCGAATTGCGCCTGGAAAACCGTCAATCCTGTAAGGAAAAGCAGTGCAAAAAAGACCGCAAAGAGCATCCAAATAGGCATCGGGTGCGAAAACCCATGCTCATGGTGACCATGGCCGGCATGCGCGTCGTGGTTGTGTTCTGAGGTCGTCGTATGAGCCATGATTTTCCGAGGTGCTTGTAGTGATTCGAATGTTTTGAGGATGCCAACTGGTTCCCAACCGCCATCGGTCCGTTTCAGTTGAAGTGATCCGCTAGGTGATCAAGTAGAGCAGAGGGAACAGGTAGATCCAAATGAAGTCGACCAAGTGCCAGTAGAGTCCAACGTTATCGACAGGTCCAAAGTACTGCTCGTGGAATTCTTCCCTCGCCGCTTTGACGATGAGCCATGTGATCACAATCATACCGCCGATGATGTGGATGGCGTGCACGCCGGTCATGCAGTAGTAGATGCTGAAGAATAGACCCGCCATGCTGCGTTGGTTGACATCAGCGTTGGGTGTTTTCAATTCGATCGGGGAGACATAAACATTGGGCGAACCACCCATAGACGCCGACGAACTCGCGGCGATCTCAGCGGCGGTTTTCGTCTCGGCGGCATGGACCGACTCGGGAGCCGCTGCGTGCTCGTGGGATCCGTGATCGACGTGTCCATCGACCATCGCGTGATGCTCGTGACCCGCAGCGTGCCCTCCATGTCCTTTGGAGGCTTCTTCTTGGGCTTCTAGATACTGCCCAAGACCCACTCCGCCGAAAAAGCAAAGACCCGCTACGAGCATCGGACCAGCGACTCGCTGATGGAACAGAGACTTGGTCGCAAACGCATAGATCGCGTACAGGGCGCAGAGCGCTGTGATGATCGCAGGCACGGTGCAAATGAACTCAAGATAACCCTTGTGAGGCCCGTGGGCACCATCGAGTTGGGCCACGTAAAGTTTGCCAGGCAAGAGTCCGAGTTCCCACTTATGGGAATACTCAACGGCTTTGACACCAAGGAATATCGCGGCACAGCCCAAGGTCGCACCGAGCATTCCCACCAACAACTGGTGTTGCCGCAATTGAGCGGCCCGTACCGCCCAAGCCATCGTCAAAGAACTGAAAAGCAACACTCCAGTATTGATCGCCCCGAGCTTCTCGTTCAAAAAAGAACTGCAAAACTCGAAAACCTCTGGATTGCGATTCCGGTACAGGGCATATGCACAAAACATTCCACTAAAGAAAAGGACTTCGGTTACCAAGAATAACCACATCCCGAGTTTCCCAGAATCGTACTGCTGCTCTGCATCATCAAAATGGTGAGCCAGCCAACTTGGGTGTTCGTGATGGTGATCTGCGTGGTCGTCGACGACGTGTGCTAGGTTCTCTTGGATTGCGGTCATAGTCTTTAACGGAATGGATTCGTGCGAAATTTTCAAAGGATAGGATTTTTAGGTCCGCTTGACGTAACCACCAACACGACCATCGTACTCGATGTTCGAGAAGTCATAAGGATCGCCGACCGTAGGAGCCGACGAGAAGTTATCGTGGGGGGGAGGTGAGGAACACATCCACTCAAGCGTTGCACCGCCCCACGGGTTGCGTGGAGCCTTCTTGCCGTTGACCAAGGACATCAGCAGGACGATCAAAGCCAAGAGCAAACCAGACCCCAGGGTGATCGATCCAATCGTTGAAAGTTGGTGCAAAGGTTGGAACTCGGGAAGGTAAGTTGCGTACCGACGGGGCATGCCACGCGATCCAAGAACAAATTGTGGCAAGAACGTGAGGTTGAACCCTACGAAAACGATGATCGCCGAAATAATGCCCAGTTTGTCGTTGAACATCCGTCCGGTCATCTTCGGCCACCAATGGAAAACACCACCTAAGAAGGCGACCAGCGTTCCACCCATCATCACGTAGTGGAAGTGGGCGACGACGAAGTAGGTATCGTGGAAGTGCATGTCGGTCGACAAAGCACCAAGAGGTAGACCAGTCAATCCACCGATCGTAAACAGGAAGATGAACGCGAGGGCATAGAGCATCGGAGTGTTGAGTGACACTGTCCCTTGGTACATCGTACCTAACCAGTTGAAGACCTTAATGGCCGACGGGATCGAAACGGTGAACGTCAACGCGCTGAAGACGATGGTGGTCACATCGGCCATGCCGGAGGTGAACATGTGGTGACCCCAAACAAGGAACCCGAAGAGAGCAATTGCGATCGAGCTGTAGGCGATCATTCGGTACCCGAAAATCCCCTTGTGGCAATGAACGCTCATCAATTCGCTGATGATACCCATCGCAGGAAGGATCATGATGTACACGGCAGGGTGGGAATAGAACCAGAAGAAGTGCTGGAATGTTACCGGATCCCCGTTGAGCTTCGGATCGAAAATCCCGATTCCCAAAAGCCGTTCGGCAGAGAGCAATAACACGGTGATCCCCAAGACTGGCGTCGCAAGGACTTGGATGATGGAAGTTGCATAGATCGCCCACAAGAACAAAGGCATTCGGAACCAAGTCATCCCGGGTGGACGCATGGTGTTGATCGTCACGATGAAGTTCAATCCGGTGAAGATCGAACTAAAGCCAAGAACGAAGACCCCGAAGGTCGCAGCCAAAACCGCTCCTCCCTGTTGGGTCTCGATCGAGTACGGAGTGTAAAAGGTCCAACCCGTATCGAGTCCAGTTACCGAGAGGGCCGTCAAGAACAAGACCAACCCTGTGACCCAAAGGTAGAAACTGCTCAGGTTCAACCGCGGGAAGGCGACGTCCTTCGTACCGAGCATGACCGGTAGCAAGAAGTTTCCCAAAGCTGCCGGAACACTAGGGATGATAAAGAGGAAAACCATGATCGCGCCGTGAAGCGTGAAAACCTGGTTGTAGGTTTGGTTTGACAGCCACCCGTCTTTGAAATTCCAAAGATGGATACGGATCATCAAAGCAAACATTCCTCCCAAGGCAAAGGACGACATAACCCCGACCAAGTACATCAAACCGATGCGTTTGTGGTCGAGGGTCAACGCCCAGCTCAGGAATCCCTTGGAATGGTTCAGGAAGTGATGCTCGGGATAGCTGTCCACTTCACTGTGTACTGGTGCCGTTATTGGACGATCTACTACACTCATTGTTTTAACCTAGGTGTGTTGGTGTGAACCGCAATCACTAATTTAGGAGGATTTTTATTCGTGGCCGACGACCGATTGGGCCCGTATGGGATTACTTCTTGGTCGCCGAATTCGCATTTTCGAGGGATTTGATGAAGGTGATCAGAGCATCGATCTGATCATCCTTGAGCTTTCCAGCGTAGCTATTCATCGGTGATGCCTTGCCGTAGCCTTTCCGAGCCTTGGCTTGCGGGTTGAGGATCGATTCTCGGACATAGTTCTCGTCGAAGGCGACTTCGGAGCCACTTTCGAGTTGAACAGGTTTGCCCCACGAACCATTGTAGCTTGGTCCAGGCCCGTTGGCACCTTCAGCCCCAGCATTGTGGCAGGTAGAACAGCCCTGGCGTTTGTAAAGCAGCTTGCCTCGCTCAAGGGGATCTTCTGGCTCCTGAATGGCTTTTTCCAAAGCTTTCTTGTACTCCTCTTGCGATACGACTTTCACCTTGGCGTTCATCTGGCTGTGATTGTCGCCACAATATTCGGTGCAGAACAGGTCGTAGAGCCCTTCTTTGGTCGTGTGGAACCACATGTAGTTGTAGCGACCTGGAACGACGTCGCGTTTCGCTCGGAACGCTGGGATGTAAAAGCTGTGGAGGACGTCGTCGGACCGCATGATGATCTTGATGTCTCGATCGACGGGGAGAACCAACAATGGCAATTCTGTGACGGACGAATTTTCCACGGGAATCACTTCGTGCTCCCCACCATTCTCATATTTGAACGCCCACTGCCACTTCTTGGCCGTCACATTCACGTCGACAGTTCCCTTGGGAATCCTCGCCATATCGAGATATCCCATGGCTCCTTCCCAGAAAACCCAGACGACCACGATGGTCGGAACGACGGTCCAAGTGATTTCGATCGCTGTGTTGTGCAGTGCCTCAGGCGAGCCCCTGTATCCAGGTCTCTCCCTGTACACCCACATGAAGTACCCCATCGCGATGACGATAGGGACAAAAAACACGATACAAATCCAAAGGATGACCGTAAATAGGAAGTCCACTTGCGGTGCAAAAGACGAAGCGCCTTCTGGGAACCATGCGTAGGGAGCGACTTTGTCGGCTAAAAAGAAACTCATGTCTGGTCTCTAGAATCTACTGGTGGAATCGAATCGGGTTGGATGGTCGACTTGCTATTGGAATAAAAAAACCAATACGGTACGGTGATAAGCAATACTGCTACAACAAACAATCCAGCACCTAGGGACATCAATCGCCTGGCGCTTGCGGTGTACTTGTTTTCATCGGGATCGTAGTGGACACACCAAAGGGCGATCATGTCCAAGGGGGTTCCTATCCGACCCTCACCGGCTTCAACAAACGCCATTTTGAGTGTTTTGGGCATGAATCCAATCTCAAAGACGTAGCGTGTGATCTTGCCGTTCGGGGAAATGAAGATTGCTGCAGAGGGATGGTTGTACTGCTTGTGCTTTGCATCGTAGGTGTATTGGAATCCGACCGCTTGGGTCAATTGGCGAATGCTCTCTGCGGTACCGACCCAAAACTCCCAGCCCTTGGAATCGTGGTGCTCAAAAAGGTCTTGGGCATACTTTCGCTGTGTCCCCATGGCTTTCTCGCTGGTCTCCGATGGGTCGATGCTTATCGAAACCATCAAGAAATCCTTGCCTAGACTTGGGCTCGGCATTTGGTTCAATCCTTGGACCAAACCGTTGAGTTGTGAAACACACAATCCGGGACAGTTGCTGTAATTGAGCGTCAAGAGGACCGGTTTGCCTTGTTGGAGCAAGCGCCCAATCGAGGTCGATTCTCCTGCGGCGTTCTTGAAAACCAAATGCTCGGGAATCAAATCGCCGAGCCGCTGTTCGATCCCTACGCCCTGCATGGCCTTGGGAAGTCCAGAATCCGTCGATCCGACGGCGTCGGCGCGGCATATCGGAATCATGCTCGCAATCAAAATGCAGACCAACGCACGGACCCGCATCGCTGGCTTTCCGCAAATTTCGTTGATTGCAAATTGGTTAAACATGATCGATCCGGTTAAGCACCTTGTGCTGACAATTCCTTGAGGATTATCTCTTCTGCCCGTTGGATCGGGATGTGGATCACATCCTTTTTCGCTGGCTCCTGCCCTTTTTCAGGGGGAGGTGCACTTTCGTCGACGATCCGCTCCTTCTTATAACCGTCTAAGGACTTAAGTTGATCACTTTTAACTTGCTCTGGAACTTTCAATTCCGAGCCCACCCGTCCTGGCCTTTGCTCGGTCCAAGCGACCATGTTGAAGCAAAGCGCCTGGAGCAGTTGCAGGAGCACCACCAGGATGATGATGCTCAAGACAGCCCAGTAGGCAATCATTTTGGTGTTCAGGTCGTCGTAACGGGCCATGTTCGTGCTTGATGTCGGATGGAGTTTACAAAAGTGGATTGGCGTAGGTCAACGCTTCTGGCAGCCGAGGATCTTTCATCGGTACCAAGGGCACATTGGACGCTCGTACCAGGAAGAACGAGAGGAATACCAGTAGCATTCCGACCCCGCCCAGAAGATGCCCAACGATCGGCATGAAACTCGGAGCGCCTGCGTTGGGCATCACCAAAAACGTCATGTCGAGCCAGTGAACGACGATCGCCCAAGCGGCCCAGAAGGTCAGTCCCAATCGGTGACGTCGTACGTGGCGACTGAGAGTCCCCAGGAAAGGTATCGCGAAGTGGAGTGGAATCAAAGCGTAAGCCAAGTACTGCCATCCGTCATTGAGGCGGACTTGGTACCAAAACGTCTCCTCGGGGATATTGCCATACCAGTACAAGAGCAACTGCGAAAAGGCGATGTAGGACCAGAACATGATAAACCCAAACATGAATTTACCCATGTCGTGGAAATGTTCGACATTGACGAACGCGTTGAGCTTGCCGGCATTTTGCAGTGCCATGCTGATCAAGATCGTCGTGGCAAAAAAGGCCATCATCCCGGCGGCAAAGACGTACACTCCGAAGATGGTGCTGAACCAGTCGGCATCGATGCTCATGACCCAATCGAAAGCCGCAAAACTCACCGATAGTGCGAAAATCATAATGCACGGACCAGACCACTTTTGACGGGCCAAGGAGTGTTCGATATCACCAGTCTCATCTTGCTTGCGACTGTGACCAAAGAAATAAAAGGCCATGGCAATCCAAAGCACAAAGTAGCTCACAGCACGGATAGAGAACCACTCCTTGGTCAAATACCCGATGTCGATCTTGGCCTTGACCACGCTCGAATGAACTTCCGCAGGGACGTTCCATTCGTAGGGGGCACCGTAGTTGGCAAACAATATGGCGATGATCGGGATGAACATCAGAGCCAAAAAAGGGATCGTGGTCATGATCAACTCGGCGATTCGACGGATGGAAGTGCTCCAGCCTGCTCTCGATACGAATTGGATCAAAATAAAGAATAAGGCACCCAAAGCGATCGTCATGACGAACATGAAGTTCGCAAGATACGAATGCATGAAGAACTTGAATGCCGAATCTGTCGAACCTTCTGCCCCTCGTGCGAACAGGCTTAAGAAAGCCCCCCCAGCAAGAAGGATCAGCCCTGCGGCAAAGAAGATGGGCTTAAGCGATTTCCATGTCGCTGGTAGCTCGATTGATTCTAAGTCGTACTTGGAACTCATAACTTTGTTTCGACTTCTGGAGTTTATTTGGTTTGCGATGGAGCCGGTGCGGTCAAACTACCGCGCTGATCGACCGGTACGTCTTCGATGTTGGCATTACGTGAACGCTGCAACGCTCTGACGTACAGAACAATCGACCATCGCTCTTGGGGGGTGATCGAGGAAGCGTACGAGGCCATTTTGCCCTGTCCCTTGCTGATCGTGTGGAAGATTTGACCGACAGGTTGTTTCTGGATCCGATCCAGGTGTAGGGAACTCGGCGGAGTCCAGGTGTCTTGCGCTAGACTCGCGGCTCGTTTCGAAACCAATCCGTCCCCGTACCCGGAGTAACCGTGGCAAGCTGAACAGTAGATCTCGTATTTGGCCTTCCCTAGCTTGATGTTCTCTTCGTTGGCTTCAATCGGGAGTTTTTCAAGGAATGGCAAAACAGGTGCCGCCCCAGTTGTTGGAGTTCCTCCAGCAGGAGGTTGTACCGCTCCGCTAACTGCCGACACGTTGGCAAGGGAATCTCCCGTCGAAACATAGATTGGCTTCTCCGAATCGATCGAAGTGACCTTCATGGGGTCATACCCGAGATAAAAAGGGTCCTGTTGATCGAGTTGCCCTCGCGATATCGTTCCAGGAACCTGAGGACGCATCGTCCGTCCGTCCTTGAAGATCGTGGTGGTCTGTTGAGGTTTTTTCTTGGGTTGAAAGTCCATGTCGAAAAAAACGTGCCAGCGAGGCAGATCGCTGAAGCTAGCCCGCATGTTCAAGACAATCGCAGCAGGTATCAGACCGGCAAGGACGATAAGAAGCGCTCCGAGCAGAATCGATCGCGGCAATTCCGAAGGGGTAGAGTCTTCCATAACCTCGTCGAGAGAGTTGGCATGTACCGACGAGAGCAATTCCTTGACCGATTCGCGGTTGTAGTACTTGTCCGTTGCGTCAACATACAAAAAGAACCGGTCGTTGGTCGCACGATCGAACTTGGCATTCGTAAAGACCGGGTTGCTGAACTTAGGAAGTCCATTTAGGGCCAACATTCCCAGCACCGACGTAAATGCGGAGAAAAGAATCGTCAACTCGAAAGAGACTGGAATCGACGCGGGGGTGATTCCAAAGGGCTTGCCTGAGATGATGTACTTGTAGTCCACACCGTTCATCCACCATTGCATGAGCAATGCGGTGCACAGTCCGGTCAGACCTGCACACAGAACGATGAACGGGAGAATCGTTGGTTTGATTCCCAAGGCGTGGTCGATCCCGTGGACAGGGAACGGAGTGAATGCATCGGTCTTGGTGTAACCGGCATCACGAACCTTCTCGGCCGCATGGAGCAAGTCGTGTTCGTTCTCGAATTCTGCCATCCAGCCACAAGCCTTAGGAGGCCTGGGCTCTTTATTCGATTTGACGTTGTGTTCGTTGTTATTCATATCAATCGTTGATTGCGATGGTATTCAAGGGATTCTTTATAAAGCTCAGTGTGCATGTCCAGCGTGCTTCGGGTCCTTGCCCTGCAACTCCGCAAGAACCTCGGCTTCCAGATGGCTGGAATGGTCCGACGCGGACATCACGCCTTTGACTTCTGAAATCGCAATCGTTGGCAGATAGCGACAGAACAAAAGAAACAGTGTCATAAACACGCCAAAGCTTCCGAAAAACATCAGGCCGTCAAACAAGGTCGGTCTGTAGTATCCCCAAGAACTAGGCAAGAAGTCCCGGCTCAATGAGGTCACCGTGATCACGAAACGTTCGAACCACATTCCAATGTTCACGAAGATCGAAACGACCCACATGGCTACGACGTTCGTACGCATCCATTTGAACCAGAACAACTGGGGCGAAATGACGTTGCAGGTAACCATGATCCAATAAGCCCACCAATACGGACCAAAGGCACGGTTGATAAAGGTGAAGCTCTCGTATTGGTTCTGGCTATACCAAGCCATGAAAAACTCAGTTCCGTAGGCTAGACCGACCAAGGATCCCGTTGCAAGGATGATCTTGTTCATGTTGTCTAGGTGCCGCAGGGTGATGAGATTCTCGAGTTTGTAAATCGCTCGCATGGGGACTAGCAGCGTAACGACCATCGCGAATCCCGAGAAAATAGCACCCGCAACGAAGTACGGCGGGAAAATCGTCGTGTGCCATCCTGGTAGTTGCGAGACGGCAAAGTCGAAGCTAACGACCGTGTGTACCGAGAGAACCAGCGGTGCTGCCAATGCAGCCAAAAGTGTGTAGGCCTTTTCATAGACCAACCAATGCCTCGATGATCCGGTCCACCCCAAACACAACAGCCCATAGATAAACCGCCTCAACGGTGACTTGCTGCGATCTCGGTAGGTCGCCAAATCGGGAATCATCCCCATGTACCAGAATACCAAGGATGTCGAAGCATAAGTTCCCACCGCAAAAACGTCCCAAAGAAGAGGGCTTCGGAATTGCGGCCACATCCACAAGTTCAAACTTGGGTAAGGGAGCAACCAGAAAGCCAACCAAGCACGCCCGACGTGGATTCCTGGGTAAATCCCCGCACAAATGACCGCGAAGATCGTCATCGCCTCGGCGGCTCGGTTGATGCTAGTCCGCCAGTTTTGTCGGAACAGGAACAAAATCGCAGAGATCAACGTTCCAGCGTGGCCAATACCCACCCAGAACACGAAATTAACGATAGGCCACGCCCAGAAAACCGGGCTGGAGTTACCCCAAATCCCGACCCCTTTGTAGATCAGGAAACCGATCAGCATCAAAAACATCGAAGCCGTCAGAGAAGCCATCCCGAAGAGGATCCACCAGAGTCTCGGTTGGGGATCTTCTGCCACCCGACAGACCATCTCGGTGACCGAGGTGTAGGTCTGGTTACCTGTGATCAGCGGGGCACGCCGACCGGGCATGTCTTCGGTGTTGTCGATTTCGCGGGGATTGTAGGAACTGGTTATGGATGCCATGGTTGTTGTATGTCTTAGTGATCGTGTCCGTGGTCTTCGCTATGCCCGCCGTGCGCTCCATGTCCAGCATGTCCAGGACGCGCCGGTCGAATTTGGCTCTCGGTTGCAAGCCGCTTGGGCAAATTCCTAATTCTCGATAGGTACAAGGTTCCGTGAGTTCTGATGCTGCTGGCTGACCAAACTGTTTTTGTCGTTCAGGTCCCCGAAGACAATCGCTCCGGTCGGACATGCATCTTGGCAAGCCGATCGGATGTCCCCATCATGGACCTTGCCATCGCCTCGAGTTCGAGAGTAGATCTTTCCGTTTTGCACCCGCTGAATGCAGTAAGTGCATTTTTCCATGACCCCACGCCCGCGAACGGTGACCTCGGGATTCAAGACCAGCGACTGAAGCTTGCGACTGGCTTGCTCCCGCTTATCCTGCCATCCGTAGAAATACCCGTATTCATCGTTGTAGTTGAAATAGTTGAAACGGCGAACTTTGTAAGGACAATTGTTCGCACAGTAGCGGGTGCCGATGCAACGGTTGTAAGCCATCGCGTTGATACCCTCTTCGGTGTGAACCGTCGCAGCCACCGGGCAAACCTGTTCGCATGGCGCTGTCTCACAATGGGCACAAGCCATCGGTTGCATAACCACCTTGGTATCCAAGGGGCTATTGATAGAGGCTTGCGACTTGGCGGGATTGACGTCGGCTTGGAAATATCGGTCGATCCGAAGCCAATGCATCTCACGACCGCGTAGGACTTGCTCTTTTCCGACGATCGGAACGTTGTTCTCGGCCTGGCATGCAACCACGCAAGAGTTGCAACCCGTGCACTTGTTCAAATCGATGGACATCCCCCACTTGTGATTTTGGTCGACAGTGGGCTCCTTCCAAAGCGACTTGTTGTCAAAGTGGTGCTCGACGATCGCCGTGGTAAAGGCCGGGTCCTCTTTGTACTCAAAATAAGTTCCTTCGCGAACCAACTGAGGGGCCCGCTTGGCAGCCTCCGAAAGACCCAGGTCGTCCAGTGCGAAGTGGTCTTGGGTCGTCGCGAGTCGGTAAGGTTCCCCGGTCGGCCTTGCCGTGACCCCGGTGTAGAGGGACGCTTGGTTCCAGCGGCGAAAAGTTGACATGTCCGTTCCGACCGCTCCGGAGATCGCACCCCCGAATTGCTTGGTGTGGCCATAGCCGTAGTGGGCTGTAAACGAGCCCTCGGCATGGCCTGGAACGACAAACACCGGAAGCTTAACCTTCGACTCCCCGAGGATCAACGCGACGAGTTCTCCTTGCTTGAGTCCCAAGGCTTTGGCGGTCGCAGGACTGCAAATCGCCGCGTTGTCCCAAGTAAGTTTCGTGACCGGATGCGGACACTCTTGGAGCCATCCGTTGTTCGCAAGCCGACCGTCGTAGATCGTATCGCTCGGCAATACGAGGACTTCGATATTCGCAAGATCCAAAGCCAGCGAAAGCTTTCCTTCGGGCAACAAATAGTTTCGTCCCGATAGGTCAATTCCCGATTCGTTTAGCGAACTTTGCGCCTTGGATTGGAGTTCCCTCGGATCGGCCTTGATCTCGCCTTGGAACTGCTTGGACTCCGATCCCACCACAAAACCAGCGTGGAGCGATTCTCGCATCTTGCGAAGGTTCGCCAGTTGTTCGGCAGTCCTCGGTACGGTCGTGTCGGTTCCAAAAAGTTTATCGGCCGTCTCGGCGATCACTACATTCGCTGGCAGGGACTCCACCGGTAGGCCTGCGAGCATCACCAACAGTTCGGCAGGTGTTTTGCCGCCGAGGAGTGGAGCGATCGTCGGTTGGCAAATACTGTAAGTTCCGTCGAGGGCTCGGACATCGCCCCAGGACTCCAGCGGATGGCTCGCAGGTACCGTCCAGTTGGCGTAGTATGCCGTTTCATCATCGTACTGGGACAGGTAAACAACGTCACCGATCTGCTGCATGGCGGCTGCAAGGTTGATATCGCCAGCGACGGTAAAGACAGGATTCGGTGCCAAGATCCAAAGACGGTTGTAGTTGGATGCGTCAGCGACAAAGTCGTCTAACTTCATCGATGGAATCCCGTTGATGTCTTCGGGATTCTCGTAGATCTTGACAGTCTTTCCGATGTTCCCAAGCTTCGCGTTGATGCGAAGGACTGCGACCTGGGCAGCCAACGAATGGTGCGAGCCGATGGCCAGGACTGCAGAACCTTTATTGCTAAGCAGATCGCTTGCGATGCACTCGATGACCCGCTCGATCTTCTCGTCGGATCCTAGGGTATCGTAGGTCTTACTTTCTTCCTTGTCTTCGAGAACCGTGCCAGCGTCGATCGCCTTTTCAATCCGATTCAAAAGCGAATCGATCTGCGAGGATTGCAAAGCGAGACGGAAATCTGCGATGGTACCAGTGACCGAGTACTGAGCCTCGACACAATACAGTCGATTCATCCATTCGCCGCTAGGATCTCGATGGTTGGCAAACTGGCGGGCGTACTGCACCGCGTTTGAATCGCTTCCCAAGAGATCCGAATCGAGCGAGACGATCACCTTGGCTTGGTCCAAGTTGTAGACCATCGAGCAGTTGGGGGCACCGACGGCATCGAGCGCCTTGCCAACATTCCCGCTGTAGACCGACTCGTACTTGACGACGGTCGCCTCAGGGTACTTCTTAAGAACTTCTTTAAGCACTTTCCAGAAGCTTGGACTTCGCGTCGGCTCGATCAGGATCGCTAGCCCCTTGCCCGTTCCAAGAGCACTGACACTTCGTGAAGCGTAAGTCGACAGAGCGTTCCAGGTTTGCTGGCGTTCGTCATCGTTTTCACTATTGACGATCGTCGGTTTTGCCGTGGGCTTTTCGCGGTTGAGCACCACGCCAATTCGGTCTTGGTCGTAGAGCGAAAGGATGGCACCTTGCGTAAAGACATCCGTTCCGGCCGAGGCGAGTTTCTTGTTCCCAGCGGCCTCTTTGGGCTGGTACTTCGCATACGCCGGGTGATCGGGGTTGCCGTCGACCTTGAGCGGCCGGCCGTCGACATTCGCCACGAGCGCATGGACGACTCGACCAGCCCATTCAAAGTTGGTCGCAAAGTACTCAGGAATCCCGGGGATCCGTCCTTCAGGACGCATCACAAAGGCGCCGACTTCCTCGCGGTTGTAGCGACACCCTGAGAGCCCGCCCAAGGCGAGTGAGGCTCCCATGAGTTGCAACCAGCGACGACGCGACACGCCCTCGGGAAACTCCGAAGCGGCCTGCGGGAATTCGCGATCCAGAAATTGTTGGAACTCAGGGGTCTTTTGAAGCTCGTCTAAGCTTCGGAAATACTGAGTTCGACTATCGGTACTAGGTTGGCTCATCGGTGACAAACCGCACAGTTCACTTGAGGGTTAATGTTGTTTTCTGCCCGAAGTTTCTTGCCCAATTCCAATTGCTCAGCGGCAGGCAAACTCCAAGCCATATTCGTAACTTGATCCACGGGTCGAAGATGGGGTTCTGGATTTCGGTGACAATCCAAACACCAGGCCATCGACTGATTCTTGTCTTGATGCACAATCTCCATCTGATCGACTCGGCCGTGGCATGAAACACACGAAACGCCACGGTTGACGTGGGCCGCGTGATTGAAATACACGTAGTCTGGTAATCGGTGAATGCGTACCCAATCGACCGACTCGCCCGTCCTCCAACTCTCATGCAGGTTCTTGAGCTTCGGCGACCCAGTATGGATAGCCGACAGGCTCGGGGGAGCAGGTTCTCCCTTTTCGTTGACCGTCTTGGGACTGTGGCAATTGATGCACGTTTGTGTCGCTGGAATCTCTGAGTGAGCGGCCTTGTCGACCGAACCATGGCAGTACTTGCAATCCATCTTCAGCTCGCCTGCATGCAAGGCGTGGCTAAAAGGGACCGGTTGGAGCGGTCTGTAGCCCGTGTTGAGCGTATCGGGACTCGTTGCGCCCAAAAACAAAACGCTCGCATAAGCTCCGCCGGCAAGGATTAAAAAACCGAGCAAAGCCAAGAACTTATTCGTCCACCTTGGGAATAGAAATCGTTGGGACATAGGCTTGGATTGTATTTGTTCAGAATCCCTAGGAATTCACGGAAATTTGATGGGCCGTGTGCGTCATCGATCGATCGATTTCACAGCCTTGGCGAATACACGTAAGTGTAATGATAACCTGCCATTTACAAAAGGTAGGCAACATGGCCGAACCTCACCGGCGGTGGGCTCATCGGCAAGATTCCTTGGAATCTGCTGGAAAAGCGCATTGAAGCATCGTTTGGTGGCAATTCGTCGCATCTAAACTTGACGGTCCCTCCAAATGTTCCAATCGCCATAGCCCCAACCGCCGGATCTCTGCGGCAGATCCACTTCCCTTGCGTCTTTGCGCCCTTGCGTCTTTGCGTTTTCTTCCCCCACACTGCGGCAGATCCACTTCCCTTGCGTCTTTGCGCCCTTGCGTCTTTGCGTTCTCTTCTCCCACACTGCGGCAGATCCACTATGGCAAGGGATCTTCGGGGAGCGGCGGGTTGTCTGAGGACGAAGGAACTTCCGCGGAATATTGGTTTTTGGCCGCACGGTAGCGCTCTCGGGCCTGAGCATACTTTTGACGGTCGGGCGTGTTGCTGGCGAGCCATTCCTCGATTTCACCGGCCCCAGGGGGGCGCTCGGCGGACATTACCAAGAGTTTTTCCAACTGCTTTCGGCACCAGCCGCAACCGGTCCCTGCCCCGCCACATTCGGCCAACTGACTCGGAAGCTTCACCTGATGGATTCGAATGTAGTTGAGCACCTTGCGGCATGAGATATGAAAGCATAGACACAATTCGTCGTCGGCTTGCATTGCCCTGGCCCCTAAGATCTCAAGGAATCGACAACCTTTTGCCGGTCTTGTACCGGAATTTCCTCACTGGAAATGCCTTACTGGGGGACTTCTCCGCCAGAAGATTCGTCGGACTCGTGCTTGTACTTGTCGAGCTTACGGTAGAGCGTTCGAGCCCCGATTTCCAAGAGTTTCGCGGCTTCCTCTCGGTTCCCGGCAGTCATTTTGAGCGTTTCCTCAATGGCCCAGCGTTCGATCTGATCCATGGTCTTGCCGATCAATTCGCTAGGCGGCAGATCGCTCAGTTGCGGGGAATGCGAGGTGCCATAATGGGTCGAAGCACGGTTCGGAGCACCTGGACTCGTCGGCCAAGCATTCGCGTTTGGGGAACTCGCCGCTGGCCCGCTGGCTTGTGGACCGGCCACTGCTGGGTTGTTCGATTCGCCTTCGTTAGGTTTCTTGCCCGACGGATTCGAATCTATAGATCCGCGGTTTGCCTGCGAGGGGTTCTGAGCCATCGCCAGGGCGCTCTCGTCGTAAAGCTCGGGTGGAAGATCGTCTAAATCCAACTTGCCATCGGTGTCGAGCACGACCATCGTTTCGACGAAATTCCTCAGTTGGCGGATGTTTCCGGGCCATGCATAAGCCAGGAACTTGCGGGTAACGCTGGGGGTGAAATTGCACGGGCCGCGGTTGTGCCGCTTGATGAATTGCTTGCGAAAGTGGTCCATCAGCGGAACGATGTCGTCTCGTCGCTCTCGCAAGGGGGGCAGGTGGACGGTGACGACCTTGAGGCGGTAGAACAGATCGTTGCGGAAGAGTTCCTCCTCGATCAGCTTCTCAAGGGGGCGGTTGGTCGCCGAGAGCAATCGTACGTTGACTTTGTGCGATTTGTTGTCTCCGACCCTTGTGATTTGCTGTTCTTCGAGCACTCGAAGCAACTTGATCTGGGTGCTCATGGGCATATCTCCGACTTCGTCGAGAAACAATGTCCCACCGTCGGCGTACTGAAAAGCACCTTCACGATCCGAGACCGCATCGGTAAACGCGCCGCGGACGTGACCGAAAAGCTCGCTTTCCACAAGCGTTTCGGAGACTGCGCGCACGTTCAGGGCAACCAACCGCTTGGCTTTCCTAGGGCTGTTTTGGTGGATCGCCCTGGCGATCATCTCCTTCCCTGTCCCGCTCTCGCCGGTGATCAATACGGTCGCATCGGTCGGGGCTATACGCTTGAGCCGATCGATCAGGTACTGCATTTGCGGACTGGCAAAGATGATCCCTTCGAATCCGAATTTCTCGTCGAGCCGACGCCTCAAATCTAGGTTCGTTTGACGTAGTTGGACCGCCTCGATGGCCTTCAAGGCGATCGCCCGGAGTCGGTTCGGAGTGATGGGTTTCTCAAGGAAATTAAAAGCCCCGAGTTGCATCGCCTCGACCGCCTTGGTGACCGTCGCATGCCCGGTGACCATGATCACGTAGGCTTCCGGAAGTAGCTGCCGAGATGTCGACAAAATCTGCATTCCATCGACATCGTTCATCACCAAATCGGTGATCACCACGTCGTAGGTGTTTTGTTCGAGCATCCGTTTGCCCTCCGGACCGCTCGTGGCAACCTGGCAACGGTAACCGACCTTCTCAAGACTCTCGGTCATGGCCCTGGCATGTGCCGGATCGTTATCCACGATTAGGAATGCGAATTTCTTAGGGTCCAGCTCCGAGGGGAGTTCTGTATCCGGGCCGATCGGTGAGTTGGACTTGGAGTCGTCGTTTTGCATGCCATCAAGTATACTCTGCGCAGCGGGCTTGCGAATGGGCCCCCGGGCTTGCGAAACGGCCCAGAGTCGTCGAATCGACCTGAACATCGCCGGAACTTCGAATGATGAATTTCCAACTGGGATCCTATCGGAAAGCTACTTATGGCGGAAACTCCACCCGTTGATCGAATTGAACCGACTGTTTGCCGAGGTGTACGAGGTGCAACGACTGTCGAAGCCAACACGCGCGAAGCGATTCTCAATGCGACCCGCCAACTCCTAGCCTTGATCATACGCCGCAACGGAATCCAGACCAAAGACATCGCCAGCGCGATCTTCACGGTCACCAGCGACCTGAACGCTGAATTCCCTGCCCTGGCCGCAAGGCAGCTGGGCTGGTTGGATGTGCCGCTGCTTTGCGGTTACGAAGTCGAGGTGCCCGGTTCGCTCATGTCGTGCGTTCGGATCCTCTTGCATTGGAATACCTGCCGGACACAGACCGAAATCCATCACGTGTATATCCACGATGCGATCGCCCTGAGACCAGATCTGAGCAAGCTACCGCCGGTGGATTGGGAGGAACTCGAGCAGTGGATCACCACGGAAATGTCGATACGGGAATCGAAATAGACTATCTGACCTCAGGACCCCTCTGCTGATGCATCTTCTTTGGAACAAAAGCTTCTCGGCCAGCGCCCTGCACGCGGCCTATTGCACTTGGAAACACTCCCGGCAACTCCACGATGAGAACCTTCGTGAAAAGCTCGGACCTGCCGCCGTTGCGCTCGGCACCTGTCTCGAAGACCTCGATGCGGTCCACTCCCAACGCCTCTGGGATGGTCTGATCGTTCTGAGTTCGAAAATCCAATCCAACAGTGCTCTGGCCGACGAACTCCTCTCGGAGTTCGTCGACGGTTTCGTCGAACAAGTTGTCGCCCAAAGGCTCGTCGGAGCGATCACCGATGTCGAAGCCTCCTTCAAGCTTCTATTCCCCAAATACCTCGAACAATTCGATTTCCGCATCCGACCTCTCCAAGAGCAATGGGTCGGCTACGGAAACGGCTTCCTCGCCCACCTTAGGCGATTGACTCGCAACGATGCATGGGTCAAAGAAGCCAACGTCATCGGGGTTCAGCCTATTCTCGGTGGAGCAGGTCGATCCCACTGCGAACATCAATCGATTCATATCGAAGCGGTACTGACCAACCCCCTAGCAGAAGTACCCGAAATCATCCGCTTAGGTTGGCTTGTCTCGCAACTCTATACGGTCCCTTTCCGGTCCCGATTGGGCTTGAGCCCTTCCGATACAGCCCACCTCTTGCCCATCGCGATGCTCGTTCCATGCTTAGCCTCTGCGGAGGTCCTGGAACTGACCAAGTGCACCGAAGCCAATGCCGAACTCTCGATTGAGCAATGGAACATCGCCGTTCCGTCCCATCGGGATGTTGCATCCGATCTGGTCCCGATACTCATGGAATGGTGGGAGATGTGCTTAAAGACCAAACCAGAATGGGACGTAGCCCTCAGAGCGCTGGCACCTCGCATCGGTCTCCATCCGAGCTGAGCCCATCGACAAGCCCTCAGCCTTCCTCGAAGCGTTGCTTCAACCGAGCGATGCAGCGTTGCATGAGCATGCGTACGTCGTCTTTGGTCCGTCCAAGCTTCTTACCGATTTCTTCGTAAGTCATATCTTGCTCGAATCGCCAAGCCAGGACCTTTTGGATTTCTGGTGGCAAATCCCCGATGGCTTGCATCACACGACGAAAATGCTCTTCGTCGATCAACAGATCCAGCGGGCTGCCATCGTTGTCGGCGATCTGCCGAAACTCGTCGGAAGAAATATCCTCGGCGTTAAGTTCCCGATGAACATCCCGCTTTTGGCTTTTCAGGAACCGACGCTTTAAATCTTGGATTTTGGTCATTAAGACCCTTCGAAGATAACCTCGGAATTCTCTCGGGGTCTTGGTCGCCATCTGTTCGATGTTGGCTTGGGCTGCACTCAGGGCATCTTGGAGGACATCCGATGCGTCCGCTTTCCCTCCGAGCTCTTTGTCGATTTTTCGCGAGACGATCGCCTTGAGCAGCGGTTTGTAGTTGAGAAACCAAGTCTGCAAATCCTCAGCGGTTGTCGGATCGGGGCGTCGGCCATTGGGGTCGTTCATCTTCGTATCCCGCTGCAATCTCCAATGCAATTCCTTGTCTGATCGACGCATGGGTGGAGTATTCCCTGCGTTGGGTGACTTGTGGATCCTCGCAGCTCTAGTACTCAGAATCTAGCACTCAGACTCTATCGAGCAACGCTACACAGTGAGCGACGGCCAACTCGCCACGTCCCACCTCGCCGACTCCCTCGCCGGTTTTCCCTTTCAAGTTCACGAGGGACTCGGGAACTTCAAGCACCGCTGCTATTCGCGCGAGCATTTGCGATTTGATCGGAGATATCTTGGGGTGTTCGAGCAGAACCACACAATCCAAGTTTACAAGATTCCAACCGGTTTGTCGAACATTCGCCATAGCCAAACTTAGCATTTCCGCAGAATCTCGGCCGCGATTCTCGGGCCTATCGTTGGGAAACAATTGCCCGATGTCGGGTAAACCTGCGGCGCTGAGCAACGCATCGGTGATCGCATGGAGCAGTACATCCGCATCGGAATGTCCTACAAAGTGCCTTCCTTGCTCAATAGCAACTCCCCCAAGAAGCATCGTACCACCGGGCTCAATGCGGTGGGAATCGTATCCTATTCCGATACGCATAACGCTATTCCTAGGTTCCTAAGAATCACTGAACACCCTTAGGATCGAAGTACACGGGCTCGTTGCCTTGAATCCATTTGATGTTGCAACCGATGCTCGGAACCTGATGGGACGAGACGGGCTTGCCGCTCAGTATCTCTTCAAGAGCTGCTCGCAAATCCGCACCGGTGACGGGCTTTCCATTGCGTGGCCTAGAATCGTCGATCTGGCCTCGGTAAACCAAACGATGGCTCTGGTCAAACACAAAGATGTCCGGCGTGCATGCTGCGCGATAAGCTTTTGCGATCTCTTGGGTTTCGTCGTACAAATAAGGAAATTTGTATCCTTGGGTCTGTGCCTCAATCTTCATGGCCTCGGGAGCATCGTCCGGATGACTAGCGATGTCGTTGGAACTGATTCCCACAAAGTGCACTCCCTTGGGGGAATAGTCGCTATGGAGTTGAACCAGTTGGCTTGCGATGTGTTTCACGAAAGGGCAATGGTTGCAGATGAACATCACGACGAGAGCCTTGCCACCCTTGAAGTCGCTCAGGCCTACCTCTTGCCCGTCTACATTTGGCAAACGAAAATCAGGGGCCGGGGTGCCCAAAGGCAACATGGTGCTAGCAGTTTTGACCATTACGCTTTACATTCCACTGGTATCAAAGGACAAATGTTCTAAGGGGAACTATTTGGTCCTGAGTATACCTTTGCAGATTGGTAATCCGCAAGGACAGCGGTCAGAGTTACCGCTCGTTTCCGCTAGTCACCTGACTCTCGGACGTCGTTCTTCTTGCTCTTGTCCAATCCAGCCCTCTCCATGAGCGACGATCGGAGCGCAATTTCGATTTGATCGTCGTCGGCCGGAGGTGGCCCGGATGCCCCGAGCAATTCCGGATCGTAACGGACCTCGTATTGGTGCTTGGCAATCGAGATGATTACCCCAGGATCTAGCCTTTTGCGAGTGACCCGATAGCCGTTTACCTTGGTCCCGTTGCGACTGTCGAGATCCTTGACAAACCAATACCCCTGCTCGAGCGTCAGGCGGCAATGCTGGCCAGAAACATTGGGAAATCGCAAAACGACATCGCAGGTCTCGCGCCGTCCGACCACGATTCGATTTTTTTTCAGCGGAATGTCTTCTCCGCCACCGGTCGGAACCAAAAATCCCATGTTTGCCATGATGGGGGCGCTCGCACGTGTGAATTTAACCTATGCCAAACCTGAGGTACGTGATAAAAATCTACGTCTAGAACCCCCGACCGTCAAATCAAAAACCCCGTCTAAGGACGATCTAACGAGCCAAATATGCCAAAAATAACGATGCTTTTCGGTGCCTTGCTCTGCGGGATCTCTCTGGCAATCCTGATGATCACCCAAAAAGTCGGTAGCCCGAGTATCTTCATTCCGATGGCCGTCGGGCTCCCCCTACTGATTCTCGGTCTCCTCTCAAACATCAATCCGCATCTGCGCAAACATTTCATGCACGCTGCCGTTGCGCTTGGACTCTTAGGAGCTCTGGCTGCACTGGTCCCGAGCCTCATGCAGCTCGGTAAGTTAGCTCAAGGCCAAGAGATCGAACTGACCCGAGCCGGCTCGGTCTGGGCGATGGCAATTCTGTGCTTTACCTACGTCGCGATGGGTGTCCAATCCTTCATCCGTGCCCGCAAGTCGGCCTCGGCAAAAGAAACCGCTTAGGAATCCTTAACCTAGGGTCCAAACACCTTGCCAGTCCAGGTTAGCATCCCCGAGCCCCTTCGCCGTGCACTGATCGCCCAAAGTCCCGGGTGCGCTGAAGCCTTCTCGACCCTAGTCGGACCCAGTGAGCAAGTCGAATCGTGGTTCCAACCCAACCTCGATGACGCTCTTCGCTTCGAATCGAGCTTGGTCGTCCTGACTCGCCAAGCCCTCTACGCATGGGACAGACCCTCGTGCCGATGGAGCCGATGGGAACTAACACCAGAGTGCGGCTTGAGAAAAATCGATCGGTCCGGACTCGGTGTCTTGGAACTCTTCGACGACAAGAAACTCATCGCACATTGGCGCGGAGGTCCAATGCAAGAGGGGCAAGTCCTCTGCGCCAATTGCGCGCCGACGGCTGTTCCTAATACGACACGTTCGTTGTTGCGATTGGTTCGATTCGCAAAACCCCGCGCTCTTTTGATCGCAGGCGGCTTCGCGCTGACGGTCTTGAGCACCTGCGCGGCGATGATCCCGCCGCTGCTTACCAAACCCCTGATGGATCAGGTCCTGATCCCTCACCAAAGCAAACTACCTGCCCGTTTTGATCTGGTTCCCTGGCTCCTGGGTGGAATGCTCCTGGCGGCCTTGCTCAGTTGGGCCTTGAGCTGGGCGAAGACTTACGTCATGGCCCGCATCAGCGAGCGCATCAGCGCCGATCTGCGCTACGCAACCTATGGACACTTGCAGAAGCTATCGCTCGAATTTTTCGGCGGAAAGCGGACCGGTGACCTGATCTCCCGAGTCAGCGATGACACGCAGCGGATCTGCGATTTTTTGTCGATCCATGCTGTCGATTTCGCTACCGACATCATCATGATCGTCATCACCGCGATTCTGTTGATATGGCTCGATCCGACGATGGCCTTGGTCGGACTCTTGCCGTTCCCCTTCATCGCATGGATCGTCGCGCGAGTCCAAGCTCGTATGCGTGCGGGTTTTGCTCGCGGCAGCTCGGCATGGGCCGAAATGGTCAATGTCCTTGCCGATACCATCCCTGGTATTCGGGTCGTCAAAGCGTTCGCTCAAGAAAATCGCGAAGTCGAACGGTTCCAGGAACGCAACGACCAAGTCCTCTACGCCAACGACCTGGTCAATCGCCTCTGGGCTGCCTTCGCCCCGATCATCACCCTGCTTACCGATATCGGATTGTTGATCATCTACGGTTTTGGTGCCTACCAAATCTATCGAGGCGGATTGTCCGTCGGTGATCTTTCCGTTTTCCTCATGTGGGTATCGCGACTCTATCTGAGACTTGACGATATGAGCCGTCTGCTTGCCAACGCCCAACGCACCGCTGCAGCAACCCACCGGATTTTCGAGATTCTCGACCGAGTACCAAGCGTTGCCGAACCCCTGGCCCCTGTCCATCCAGGGCGGGTCCAAGGTCGCATCGATTTGGAGAAAGTCACCTTCAGTTACGGATCTCGACAAGTCATCCACGATGTGAATTTGACCATTCAGCCGGGTGAAATGATCGGGCTTGTCGGACCCAGCGGTGCAGGAAAAAGCACCCTGGTCAACCTTGTATGCCGTTTTTACGATGTGGCTAGCGGTTCGATTCGCGTCGATGGTGTCGATATCCGCGAATTCCCGATCAGCGAGTACCGCAGCAATATAGGCATCGTTCTTCAGGAGCCGTTCCTGTTCTTCGGCTCGATCGCCGAGAATATCGCTTACGGACGCCCCGATGCGACCCGCGAGCAGGTTGTCGCCGCAGCACGCGCAGCCAAAGCCCACGATTTCATCCTTAAACTCACCGATGGGTACGATTCGCTCGTGGGCGAACGAGGCCAATCGCTCTCCGGAGGCGAACGCCAACGCATCTCGATCGCTCGCGCCCTGCTGACGGATCCGAGAATACTAATCCTCGACGAAGCGACCTCGGCAGTCGACACCGAAACCGAGCGGGAAATCCAAGAAGCGCTCGATGTGCTCGTCCAAGGTCGAACCACGATCGCCATCGCGCACCGCATCAGCACCCTACGCAAAGCCAATCGAATCATCGTTCTGGAACGTGGGAGAGTGACCGAAGTCGGCAACCACGACGATTTGCTTGCCAAACAAGGGACCTACTACCGTCTGAACCAAGCCCAGAAAAATGCAGGCACCTAGTGCAACCTTAGTTCTCTCTGTGAGTTATGGTGCGGAGGTAAGATTTCAACCACGGAACACACGGAACACACGGAACACACGGAACACACGGAATGAAAGCCATCTTTTTTTCCGTGTATTCGGCGTATTCCCTGGTTTAAAAAACGATCTCTTTCCGCGTTTCAATCTCTTTGCGGCGACGATACTCCGATAGCCCAGTACGTATTGAGATTGGTCGCCCCCTGCTTGTGGGCAATGCCGCTTAGGCGATTGGCTGTGTCGTACGTAAAGTCGGTGGTTGCCACAGGGTTCGCAGTACCGGTGCTTTGAAACACAGGCAAGCTGGTCGCCGGGCCTTGCGTGATGACCATGCCCCCGTGTGTTCTTTATCGTGACGTTGGGCCAACGTTCACACACGGGCGAACGCAAACATTCGCCAGCGGGGGCGATAGATACAGGCATGAAGACGTTTCACGAATGATTGGCAGAACGCACGAAAAACTAAGGGTTGTGTCCGAACGACAAGAATGCCGTGATTGGCATGTCGAACATCAACCCGCTGTTGCAGAAGAAGGCGAAGGTTAAGCCATTGAAACTGCCGAAGGCGAAGCTGGGCGACGTACATCATCCTCAAACTCAGCTCAGCCCCAAACACCGAACGCGCAAGTACTCTTCAAAGTTTTTCGCTAGCTGAGCGACCCCCCCAAAATCATGGTCGTGAATCCAAATTACACCATCTCGATCCATTCCCACTGGATTTCCCGAATGGTCCGAGGAAACGACAATCCAACCGTCTGCTGCCGGAATATTGTCTTCTCGAAACCTTTTGGTCATTGCGATTACCGACCACGAATCGTCCCCCATGACCACTACCGGACGTAAGCCGTAAATGGGGTAAGGCCCGACCATTGCCGCTCCAAACTCTAACAGGAACTCACGATAGTCGGACGAAAATGGAATGCCAATATCTGCTGACGCAATGTCGGCCTCCAAAGCAGTCGGCAGCGTTTTAGCGCTCATCATTGGGAATTCTGCAAATTCAGATCGAAGCCGATCAACTGTATCTCTCATCATGGTGCTAATCCTCGTCTCGTAAGTTCTTCATCTGCACGAGCCTTCCAGTATCCTAGACGCCACGCATCAAACACTGCCCTTTGCTCGGCAGAAAGGCCGACTCCGGGCGTATTGCCAAACGGGTGTTGAATTTCGTTGCCGATCTTGTGTCTAAAATCTGGTATCTCAACTATAGGCCCAGCAGGATTCTGTTCGAGGTGATGCAAATGCAACGTGTTCCCGTTGACGTCCTTTGCGGCAAAGCCCTTCTTTGACATCGCTCGGAGGGTGCTTTCGTCTACATGTGATAAATTCCTTACGCCCCGAACTTCCATTCCATCGAAAACAACTCGACTTTTGCTTCCACCACGGATGATACCACTCCGGAAAGTTGTGCCAATCAGTCCGCCACCAAGAAGTGATGCATTGGCTTGAACACCAGCGTCAGCATAACCCATCATTCCATCGACCTCGCATTGGCTCGGCGCATACGATCGGATCACACTCTGAACATCGCCATTCCAGCCAGCAGACTGCGACCTCAGACGAAGCATTGCGCGATGTTGTCGCTCAAGTTCGATTGAACGATTCGCTGCGCTCCAACCGCCACCGGCGTAAAAAAGTAGTTGTTGTTGGCCGAAAGGAAAGTTCCATCCCCATGGGTTCCAACCGCCCATGCTATTCCAGTCGCGTTCACCCTCTTGTTCGCTTTCCCACCAGTCTAATCCCGATGGATCAGTTCGATTAGTAGGCGAATTTCCTGTGTATCGATACAGATTCGCATCACCCGCATTGAAGCCTATCGGGTCTTGGCTGATCCATCGTCCGGTGGAGGAGTCGTACCAGCGGTTGAGGTTGTTTTGCAACCGCGTCGTTTCGTCAAATAGCTTACCCGTGTATCCAAAAACAAGATCCACCGCATGGTTCGTCTCCCATACCCGCTGTCCAAACGAATCGTATCGCCGGTGATTGGCGATGGATGTCGTCCCGGTCGACTCGCTGGTATCGGCGATGTCCCGGATCGAACCCAGATGATCCGACAACGCCCATAGCGTGTTGCGGCTCGATACGCCAGGATTCTGTTCGTCGGCCAGAAGATCGTCCACGTTGTCCGACCACAAGTAGCGATGCTGGATCAGAGGGTTTCCGCCGAAGTATTCCAAAAGCGGGTTGGTCCCCTCATCGTAGACCCAATAAGTTACCGGGGTGTAAGAAGCCACCACCGCGTCATGGCGGCGTACCAAGCGATTGAAAGCGTCGTACTCGTAATTGATCTCCGATTCTCGCGCGTTCTCGGTTACCTTAGTCAGCCGATTGCGATGGTCCCAGGTGTACGTCGTA
>JAJTEK010000007.1 GCA_021299695.1 Pirellula sp.
GGGCGAGTAACGGGCTCCCAAGAAGGCTTTGATGATCTCGAAGGCCAATTCTGGGCCGATGACCCGGGCACCGATGCACAGGATGTTCATGTCATCGTGTTCGACCCCTTGGCGAGCCGAGTAAGTGTCATGGCACAAGCTGGCGCGAATGCCTGGGAATTTGTTGGCCGCTACGCTGACCCCTACGCCCGATCCGCAGACTAGAATCCCACGATCGATCGTCCCGGCGATGATTCTGGTCGCTACAGCTTCGGCAAAATCCGGAAAATCGCAGGAATCAGGCGAGTGGGTACCACAATCGATCGCGTCGACCCCTAGGGAGGCGAGGAATTGGTGCACCTCGTTTTTCATCGAAAATCCGGCGTGGTCCCCAGCGATCGCATATCGTATTGTTTGGCTCATAAAGTCTCTTGGATTTGTAAAAATGCGCCGTTGCCGTCTGAAGGCCTCGCGGGTACACTTCGTCCCGTCAGGTTTGTAGGGTTTTTGGGTAAACTTGGTCGTCTACCCCCCGCGATCCGCTCCTTGTCATGACTGGTCGTTTCGCCGCTGATTCCCTTGTTTTATCGCTAAGAAGGAGCCTAGACAATCGATGTAAGCATTGGTTGATCGAATTCCTGGTTGCGATTTTGGGATTTCTCCAGCGTCGTTCGGGCCGGGATTTTCAGGTCTGTTTCTCATGGTCAACCGCTCTTTGGTCCGCTCTCTGGACGATGATACCCTCGAAATCGAACTCGCTGATATGTTCGGCGATTCGGCAGAAGAACTCCTGCTAGACTCTCTTGAAGACGCCAACAAACAGTTCGACGTAAACCAAATCGTCGAAGGCAAGATTGTTGAAATCAATGAAGAGTTCGTCGTCGTCGACGTTGGATTCAAGAGCGAAGGCGCGATCCCAAAGAACGAGTGGGAAGAAGGCGAGGAGCCTCCGCAAGTCGGCCAAATGATCAAGGTTTTGATCGAAGAGGTCGAAGACCAAAATATCCTCGAAGAAGCTCGGAACATGATCGTTCTGAGCAAGCGAAAAGCCGAGAAGATCATCCAGTGGGAAAAGATGATGGCTTCGGTCCAAGAGGGCCAAGTCGTCACCGGTACGGTCACCCGCAAGATCAAGGGTGGTTTGTTGGTCGATATCGGTGTAAACGTCTTCTTGCCTGCTAGCCAAGTCGATATCCGTCGACCCAACGACATCGGCGATTACATCGGCCGAGTCGTGCAGTGCGAAGTCCTCAAGATCGACGAAGCCCGACGCAATATCGTCGTCAGCCGCCGGTCCCTCATTGAGAAGCAACGCGAGGAAGACCGAGAGCACCTCATGGCCGAATTGGAAATCGGTCAAATCCGCAAGGGTGTCGTCAAGAACATCGCCGACTTCGGCGCGTTCGTCGATCTCGGTGGTATCGATGGTCTGCTCCACATTACCGATATGAGCTGGGAACGGATCGGACACCCGACCGAGATGGTCGCCATCGACCAAGAAATCGAAGTCAAGATCCTTCAAATCGATCGCGAAAAGCAAAAGATCGCTTTGGGACTCAAGCAAAAGCAAAACAATCCTTGGACCAACATCGCCGAGAAGTTCCCAGTCGGCTCGACGGTCCCTGGCGAAGTCGTCAATGTCATGAGCTACGGTGCGTTCGTCAAACTCGAACCCGGCATCGAAGGTCTCGTGCACATCAGCGAAATGTCCTGGACCCGGCGGATCAACCACCCGAGCGAAATGGTCCAAATCGGCGACAAGATCGACGTGCGAATCCTCGGTGTTGACCCCCAAGGTCAACAACTCTCGCTGGGTATCAAGCAAACCCAAGCCAACCCGTGGGACGATATCCTCCAACGCTACCCGGAGAACGCCGAAGTCGCTGGCAAGGTTCGCAATCTGACCAACTACGGTGCCTTCATCGAGCTCGAAGAAGGTATCGATGGACTGCTGCACGTCTCGGATATGTCCTGGACACGCAAGATCAGTCACCCCAGCGAAGTGCTCCAAAAGGGCCAGCAGATCAAGTGCCGCGTCCTGAGCGTCGACCAAACCCGTCGCCGTATCGCCCTGGGGATGAAACAACTCGACGACGATCCATGGAACACCAGCATCCCAGAGAAGTACAAGCCTGGGCAGCTCGTCAGTGGCAAAGTCACCAAGATCACCAACTTCGGTGTCTTCGTCGGACTCGAGGACAACCTCGAAGGTCTCCTTCATATCTCGGAACTCTCCGATAATAAGATCGAGAACCCAGAGGAAATCGTCAAAGTCGGCGATGAAATCGAAGTCAAAGTCCTGCGAGTCGACAGCGACGAACGCAAGATCGGTCTTTCGCGTCGACGCGTCGATTGGACCGACGAACAGATTCGCAACGAAGCCGAAAAAGAACAGCAACAACAGCAGGTCAAAGAGGACAAGAAGTCCGAGCTCAAGGGTGGTCTGGGCTCCGATGGGCCACTGTTCCCAACCGGCGAGTAACGCTTGCTGAGCGACTCGATGTCGCCTTGATTCAACGATCTTCTTCCTAGCCTCGGATGCTTACCAAAGCATCCGAGGCTTTTTTTTGCGCTAAGCCCCAATCGACTGTGCTAAAATAAGCTGTCCCTGATCGCACGAACCTGCACGACTCGCACCCAACCCAAAGTTCCCTCGCTATGACCCAACGAAGAGACTTCCTGACCGACATGGGGATGGGATTTACCGGGCTTGCCCTCGGTGCCATGCTCCAAAAGGACGGCTTTGCATACTCGGACCCATCGTGGCTTCCACCTGACGGGAAACCCCATAGACCCCCGAAAGCCAAGAGTGTGATCTGGCTGTTCATGAACGGAGGGGTCAGCCACATGGAGAGCTTCGATCCAAAACCGATGCTCACGAAGTATGCGGGAAAGACGATCGCCGAAACGCCCTTTGCAGAAACCCAAGACCCCAAGAAGCTCGCCATCGAGCGGCTCGTTGTGCCCGACGGGAACGGAAACCAACGCAATACTCTGTATCCACTCCAAGTCGGATTCAAGAAGTACGGCCAAAGCGGGATCGAGGTCAGCGACTGGTTCCCTCATATCGGATCCCAAGTCGATAAGCTCGCGATCGTTCGCTCGATGTGGACGACCGACTCGAACCATGGAGCGCAGACCCAATTCCATTCCGGACGCCATCAAAACGATGGCGATTTCCCCACCTTGGGCGCTTGGGTGCACTATGGATTGGGGACCCTCAACGAAGACCTTCCTCAATTCATCTCGATGGGCAACCGCGAATACTGGAACAAAAAAGATGGTCACTATCTAGGTCCAGCCCACGACGCAGTTCCCCTGAAAGTCGATCCGAATGCTCCCTTGGACTTTGGAAGACCCGAACGGGCTCTGGATCCCCAAGCCCAAGCGATCGGGGCGGATCTAGTCCGGGAACTGAATCTCCAACGGGGGCTGGAGTACCCCAACGATTCAGCCCTTGCGGCTCGTATCGCTTCGTACGAACTAGCCTTCCGCATGCAGCGATCGATTCCCGAAGTGGTTGACTTTGCGCAGGAGACGGCAGAGACCCAAGCCCTCTACGGGATCGACCAGCCCCATAGTCGTGACTTTGGTATGCAGCTCTTGGCCTCGCGACGGCTCGTCGAACGGGGAGTGCGTTTCATCCAAATCCAGCATGGGGCCGGCGGTGCGGGGACTTGGGATGCCCACGGGGGACTCAAAGCCAATCATGAAAACAATGCCAAAGCCGTCGATCAGCCGATCGCAGGGCTTCTGATCGACTTGGAGCGACGCGGTTTGCTCAAAGAGACTTTGGTGGTATTTGCTACCGAGTTCGGGCGCACGCCAGGTGCCCAGGGTTCCGATGGGCGCGACCATCACATTTTTGGGTTCAGCGTTTGGCTAGCCGGTGGTTCGATTCGCGGCGGTATGGTCCATGGTTCGACCGACGAAATCGGTTTCCACGCGTCGGAGGATCGGCACTATGTGACGGATGTTCACGCGACGATCCTCGAGCAACTCGGACTCGACTCGCGACGACTTGAAATCCCCGGTCGCAAACGGCTTGAAATCGACCATGGTAGACCGATCTCTGCGATCATCGGCTAGCGACTTTCGCTTGAGCTTGACGCTCCTCGATGGCTCGGAGCAAGTCGTCGATTCCCAACCCGTACTTGCTCAGCACGGCACCCATCACGCTTCCGACATGCTCGCATCGTCCACGGCGTAGAGAAGCCTTTTCGGGGGACTCGATCGTCGAAACCGCCGTAGTGCTCCTTGGGGTTTGCACCGCGGGTGCATCCCAATCAAACGTATGCTGCACGTATTTGACACTTGCGACTGCGACTGCTGACATCTCTTTTGACTCCCTACGGGGTTTGAACCCAACGACTCCGGATTCCCCTAGCAAGTCACCCGCTTGCTATACCCTTAGAATCGCCATGCCCGTGACACGTTTGGTCACACGCCCGAGAATTCGGAAAAAAAGGGATAAATTTTCCAGTCGCTTGTTCCTCCCGATTCCAACGCCCTAAAGCCTACGAGCAAGTACATCTGGGACTTTGATCGATAACCGAGCTTCGAGTACCATAGACAAATCACGAGGCGTTTTATCCCGTTTACCAATTATTTGTGATTCATCCATCTTATGGCCACCGTTCATATCCCAGCCGAAAACCGAAGCATCACCGACTCCGAATCGATCTCTGCATTCCTCAAGCCCTTTGGGATTTGGTACGAACACTGGCAGGTAGCCGGACGACTCGATCCGGCAGCCTCCGATGCTCAGATCCTCGCCGAGTACTCGCAGGAGATCGAGAAGGTTAAAGCCGCTGGCGGCTTCCTGACGGCCGATGTCATCAATGTCAATCCCAACACTCCAAACCTCGATGCGATGCTCTCGAAGTTCAACAAGGAGCACACCCATTCGGAGGACGAGGTCCGATTCACCGTCGAGGGCAAAGGGGTCTTTCATCTTCATCCCGAGGGCGGCCCGGTCTTTAGTGTTACGGTCGAAAGTGGAGACATGATCAATGTGCCTTGTGGAATGAAGCACTGGTTCAATCTCTGCGACGATCGTCGGATCCGTTGCATCCGATTCTTTGAGGATGTCACGGGCTGGACTCCCGAGTATGTCGACCAAGGGGTCCACGGCGAGTTTAGCCCGATGTGTTTTGGCAAGTCTCATTTGCCTTCGGATGCCACGGGCCAACCCGGTCCGATGCTCAGGACCTAGAAACGCAACCTTCGACTAGGCACTTTGGGCCTTAGGACATCGCGATGGAATCTCTCCCCAAAACCACTCGTATCGCTCGCTGTGCACTTCTGGATATCGAAGGCACCGTGGCAGACGTTCGGTTTGTCTACGACGTGATGTTCCCTTTTGTTCGGGAGCACTTGCGCGAGTTTTTGCAGGACCATTGGAACTCTCCTTCGATCCAAAGCGGCTTGTCGCTGTTGGCGATCGATGCTGGCTTTAAGCCAGACAATATCCCATGGAAAGTCCAGCGAGGACCCTCGGACCTCCAAGCTCCCGAGCAAGCGATCGATCAGGTCGTATTGGCCGTCGGACGGCTCATGGATCGCGACAGCAAAACCACCGGGCTCAAATCGCTCCAAGGTCTTGTGTGGGAATCGGGGTTCCGCAGTGGCAAGCTACGTGCGGAGGTATTTGCCGACGTGGTACCGGCACTGGAGCGATGGAAGAAGGCCGGCGTCGAGTTGCGGATCTACTCTTCGGGTTCGATCCTGGCACAAAAACTATTCTTTGCGCACACGACTGTGGGGGATTTGACCCCGTTTTTTAGTGGCAATTACGACACGACCATCGGCTCGAAGAAGGAGCCTGAGAGCTACTTGAAAATCGCTGAGGACCTAAGGCTCTCGCCGACGCAGGTCCTTTTCTTTACCGATGTTCTCGGGGAGATCCAAGCGGCTCGATCGGCTCAGATGCAAGTCATCGCGTGTGTTCGGCCCAACAATGCGCCTTTGCCCAAGGATTTCGACGGACCTGCGATCGAGTCGTTCGACCAAGTCGAACTATTGGCAAGTCCGACTCGCGACTGAACCTTCGACGTCTTACTGTCAAGTCTTAGGTCCAATCAAAGCGGAACGGCGCAAGCCGTACGGTGAGTCCAAGAAAAGATTCTCTAGGAATTTCCGGACCGGCGAGCCTGTCGGAAAGCGTCCCAACCTTACTGCAAAGCCGCAAAGTCCGCCAAGTCCAAGAGCGAGGCAGGAAAGTCTTGTTGCGGATCAACCTATCGTGCATTGCAGTTCTTGGCGCGATATCGACTCGAGCGATTCCGAGTCGGCGTCTCCCCTGTAGGATTCTAGAAGCAAAATCGTACAACTACTCACCGTGTATTGGCCAGAACCAAGCGGGCTTTTCTATTTCTCATGAGCAACTCATCCACTGAGTATGCCATTAAATCATCGATCGATGGTTCCGATTCCCCGGACGGCTTGGATTCATTGCTTTCCTGCAGGTTGATCCAATCGATAACATCTAGGATATCCAGAGGAGTGATGACGCCATCGTTGTCAGCATCGCAATAATGCTCACCTACATTGACGGTCTGGCGTGCCCCATAGAGGTTGATCTGATCGATCATGATGAGGATATCCAGTGGCGAGACGAATTCGTCATCATCCACATCCATGGGGGCGTCGTGATTGTGCCAAGTGTTGTTGACCGCGGCGGGCTGCAAATGCTCATCCATGATTGAGAAGTAAGGGATTCCGTTGCTGGCGATACGCGTTGCAACGATCCGCCTACTGGTCAACATATGAAGGGAGTGTGCTGTACTATTGGACCATTGCTTAGCGTAAACAGGCTCGAACGTTTGGCCGATCCACTCTTGCAACTGCGCATCGCCGGCGACGTTTCGAATAGTAACCCAACGGCCTGAAAACCAAACCGCATCGGAAATGCTGTTCGCTAATGAATACGGGCTGCGAACCAAAGTCTTTGCGTCAAAGATCATACCCGAGCCGATCAAAATCGTTTTTCCATCGGATGGGAATCGGATGGGCTGGATGAACCCAGTGGATTCGTAGTAGGGGGAATAAACAGCAGGCATCAAATGGCCTAGCGGGTCGATGGGCTCGTACATCAGGCCATTGGGATAGCTACCCGATCGGAGGGAGTAAACCGATTGATTCGTTGGATTCCAAGTGTAGGATCCAGGAGAATCGTACGACACCTTTGTGCTTTCAATCGTGCCCAGTTTCGATACCACTCGGTGGTTGTATTGGTAAGAGGTGTAATCCACTGCGAATAGGAAATCCCCAGCAACGTACAGGGCTATAGGTCGCCCTGGAAGTGACAGAAATGGAACTTCCGTCGGATTCGGTTTTGAGAGGTCGACGGTGTAGATCAGCCCAGATTCATACGCCACGTAGATAAGATCACTGACAGGATCGTAAGCAAGAGCGTTGGGGCTACCGAGCAATCCAATGCTGCGTTCATAGCCCAGCAACATAGGGTTCCAGACAAAGATGTTCTGGTGCGATTTACTGAAAACCAGCAGCCTTGCTTGGTTCGAGACAGCGATCCAATCGGGGGTATAAGCAAGTCCGGTCGGATCGATCGGAGCATTAGGGTCTACGGGGTTAAAATCGCTGATGGGAATGACTTGCGTGCGATATTTTCGAACATGTGATTCGTCAGCGATGAAAGCGATCACGTTGAAATCATTGACGAAAATCTTAATGGACCCATCGTTAAGCGTTGCCTGGCCCGTGGGAAGAAACGATTTGGAAAACGCTGTGACTTGAGACCCCTTAAGTACAAATGGAATTTGATCTTGGAAATAATCGATGTCGTCGATCGGGTTGAGCCGACTGAGATATCGCAAATCGGAGGTTGCAAAAACGCCGTTCTGGCCGAAAGTACCGCCCTGATTGTAGCTGATTTGGAAAAATCGCAGCGACGAGTACCATGAGGATACACCGTAGATAGTATTCCCCTGGGTCGCGATAGAAAGGATGGGAGGATCGGTGTAGTAGTAGGAACTGATTTCAACTGAGTCGATAACTTGATTGCTATTCTTGTCGATGCTCAGTATGCGTATGTAGGCAGAGGAGCTGTAGTTTAGGAACAGGATATCCCCGTCGGAATGAATACTGACCACGGGCGATCTCAGGTTGATTATATGCGTCTTTTCCGTACCATCTAAATGATACCTATAGATCGTCTGTCCGAAACCGGCGTAGATGCCTTCGGAATCGACGTGAACCACGTCAGGCCCTTTGGTTGTTTGATGCAAGACGATCGAGCCGTACCAGATCTCCGATTCGATATCGTAGCGTCCGACGATGTTGCTTTGGGAATCGAAGAAGTACCCAATCTGTTGCGATTCGACGATCGAAGCAGCAAAGGCAAGCCTCGTTTCTAACTGCTCAAAACCTAGGTGTTTTCGCGTTGCCATCTTATTTACTCCATCGTTTTTTTAAGCGATCCGCCCTACAAAGGAATATTCGCTTGTTTGAAGGAGGCTTGTTATCGGAGCTTAGATGTTTGCGATGTCGCGGAATCCACTGCAGGTTGTAAGACAAAACAGCAGGGCGGCGCGAGCCGTCCGGTGAGTCCAAAATTTTTTTCTCTACGAATTTGTGCATCTGCGAGCCTGTCGGCATGCGTCCCATACTTACCGCGAAGGCGCAAAGCTCGCCAAGTCCAAGAGCGACCGATAGCGAAAACAGGGTTCGGTTCAACACTGTATTGGGTTTAGCTTTGCGACATGCACGGAAATGTCTGGGGGTGGTGCAGTGACTGGAACAGCGAATATCCCAAGGGTGCCGTCGGTGATCCCACGCGCCGTGGTTCCCTGCTATGGCTCTTAGCGAGAGTCTGATTTGATATCTACTATGTATGAATAGCTGACGTCGCCGTTTCTTTTGAATTGCGACTCTGCTGCGGGCAAGTAGGTTCGGACATAATCGACTCGCGTTTTGTCCTGTCCAACGCGCACTCGAACGTAACCGGAACTGCTCTGAATCTCGCCATTTAGATAACCATACTCTTTGGCAGAGTTCGTGTTCCCGGAACGAGGATGCCCAGGCTGAGGAACCTCTTGATAGACGATGCCATCGAGATCCTGTTTGATGAACAGGTGATCGTGTCCGTGAAAAACGATCGATACACCATGCTTGACCAGGAGATCGTGAATCGGCATTTCCCAACCAGGACGTTGTTGGGCGAATTCAACTTCTCCCTCTGTATTCTCGCCGCCCCATTCCCATAGCCGAGCGACCTCGACGCCGCCGCGATTGTTTATGGGCGATCCACCAACCAGGTGATGGATGAAAACAAATCGGTATTTGGCTTGCACGTTCTCAAGCGATGCCTTGAGCCATCGGTATTGGTACTCGCCGAGCGTCCATGGCCAATTGCTCCCGTTGCGACTGCGCTGCGTCGTATAGCGAAACGGATCGAGCACAATGAATTGGGCGTCGCCCCATTTCCATTGATAGTAGTTCTGTGGCACACCAACGGCTTGCTCGCGTTGATCATTGCCGGTGTAGAAGCGATCCGGTTCAGGGTTGGGAAACAGTCGCTTTCGCGTTTGAGTGGCCCAGACGGTCGACCCGCGGCTAGCGGATTCACCGTCGTGGTTTCCCAACACGAAAAAGAGCGAAGCAGAATGGCAAAGACTGCCGAGGTAGTAGCGCTGCGCCAAATACTGAGGCTCAGACAGTTCCGGCTTGACGTACTTTCCGGTCATGAACGTATCGCCAAGTTCAAAATGAAAGTCTGGTGAGTCTAATGACGCGTTGGCCAAGGTTCGCAGGTAGACTTGACCACTGGTGTTCTCATCCAAATGCGAGTCGGCTGTCACCGTGAAGACAAATGGACTGCCCGGATTGCGCTGTGTGTGAAAGGAGTATTCGTCGGACGACTGCTCAACACCGGAGTCTGTTCGATAAACAAGCTTGTAAAAGTAACGGCTGTTTGGTTGAAGTTGGCTGAGGACAATATCGTTCGGTACCTTAGCCCTGAACTTAATTGCAGGAGTTCGCTCTGAAAGCTTGCCAGACTCGCTGCCGTAAAGAACATGAGCAGTCACATCGCGATGAAATAGCACGCGAATAGATACTCCGTCATCGGTCGGCCTACCAAGGATAATGTTGTAGAAGTGATCGGGTACGTTGTTGGCAGGTGGCGGCTCAGTATAGTTTCCGAGTCCACTACCACCTTTGACACGGCCACTCTTGTCCGCTGAGCCCTTACGTTGATCAGCGTTCTGTCCACCGCCTTCTCTTCGTTCAGTTTGACCATAACAAGTCGCAGCACCAGTGGGTAGGTTTGCTGCAATAAGTCCGTATAAAAAGACTGAGCTGAGGGATGATTTCATAATCAAATTAACCTACCCTTGAGGATCGTAAATCTCATTCGCATTGTGGTACTTCAATGGTGAAAGTACCTCCGACTCCGGGCTAGAACTGAATGGCTCCGGAGGTTGCGACAAAATCACTACTTTGTTCTCTCGTAGACAAAATCAAGTGTTTTTTCGGCGAGCGTGATGCCCTTGATCGCCTTCAGTAACGCAGCTCGATTGTCGCTGCCTTTAGCGAGCTCCACTTCGGAAGACAGGGCATAAACAGAAATATGATAGGTCTTGGCACCTGGTCCTTTGGAGCACATCGGGTCATAGGATGCCCTCTTCTTGTCGTTCAAGCCGACGGTGCCCGTGGTTTTGTCATTCTTAACTAGATGATTGGCTGTGGCGGGAATGTTGTAGATCAGCCAATAAGACTTTTCTTGATCAGGAGCGGTATGCCAGAGACTGATCGCAAAAGACTTGGTTCCAGCCGGAGCCCCCTGCCACTGCAGTGGTGGCGATGCGCTTTGGCCATCGCAAGTAAATTCCGATGAGATACGTCCATCACGACCGATCGCAGTACTTGAGACGATGAAGCCCTCGCTGGCCTTGTTGGACGACACAACTCCCTTCGGAGCATTGCGTGGAGGTCGATCATTACCACCCCCAGGGCCGCCTCTTCTTTCTCCACCACCTGGTCCGCGCTGTCGTGGCGAGTAGGTTTCAGTCTTTACTTTGCCATTGCCATCGACGAAGTCGAACTTGACGGAACCGTCCTGATTCAGAAAGTAATTGACGTAGCGAGTCTCGCGGCCTACTTCAACCTTGATACTAAAGCTCTTGTTGTCTTTCGATTCAAAGCCAGTGATTTTGGCTCCACGAAGCGGCGGAAGTGCTTCACGTACTCCACCAGCACGCGGCTGCGGGTCGACCTGACCATCGACCTCTTTGACTTCTCCATGAAAACCGCCATTGAGATACGGATACTTTTTTGTAGCGTGGTAGTGATAGCCGAGCTGTGGTGTGGAATGCCCGTTGAACTCATCGAGCCCTTGGACTTCGGAGCCATCCGGTTCGGTATATCCATAAATGGGATAGCCATCGAGCGCGTAGGCAATCGGTTTATCTTTGCCGACGATCCCCTGCAAATGCGTGGGAGCAATGTGATAGTGATAGTCGTCGCCACGCCCGCAGTGGCCGCCGAATTCGTCGAGCTCACCTGCCAGAAGCGTGTCGGTTCGCCCATCATTCTTGATCGGATTGAAAATGGGTACTCCGTTCGCAGCCAAAGCAATCGCGCCACGAAAGAAATGCGACTTGGCCGACATGGGATTCTTGGCAACCACAGGATCGAGCGGAATTCGCCAAGCGTTATCGCCGAAGTAGGGCTGTGGAATCGGGACTTGTTGTTGCCAAGCAGTGATACCAACCATCATCCGGTGGTCTGGCATCGAATTCGATTCTACGTAAAAGAAATCGTCGTCTTGTCGATACTTGACCGCATTGAGCTTCGCAAAGGGCTCGAATGTCTCAGCAATTGCGGGCTTGCTAGGAACATTGGCGACAACAAGCTTTACTTCGCTATGAATTGGCTTTGTATTCTCGTTGATCTCCTTCACCTGCGCTACCTTTCTCTCAATCCACTTCTGGTCCAGGATTGTTAGCTTTTCGATCTCAAGAGAGATGACGGTTCCGTCCGTGCGGCGCACTTGCACCTTGCCATCGCGCGAGGCGACGTACGCACCGTGGATATGGGCACCGGTGTCTGCGAAAGTCCACACTCGGACACTGGGATCTGCAGGACCATGTTCATGACCTTCATGGGCTCGCGATACTGTTCCTAAGAAGAGTAGGGCTGCTATAGTCATGCATCTAACGTAAATTTGAATCATCATTTCTTGTCTGTTCCTAGGTTTCCCGTTCTTGGTTTCCCGTTCTTGCCACCTTTGCGCGGCGCAACTGGCTGGGAAGGATCGAAGTTTGGATTGGGGGTAGGCAACTGAGCATTGATGTCCGTCAGATATTGGTCCAAGCGGCCTTTCAACTCTTGAGCGGCCTTTTGCATCTGCTCGGATAAATCGTTTCGCTCGCCAATATCTTTCGCAAGATCAAACAGAGCAATTCGATCGTTTTCGTAGAAGTGAATTAGCTTGAGGTTCCCTACTCGAATCGATGAGTGAGGGCCATCATCGCTTTGGTAGTGAGGAAAGTGAAAAACAAGTTCTTCTCGTTGACGGTTCACAGAACCCAGGCCGCTATTGTGAAGCAAGCTTATGATGTCGCCGCCTTCAATGTCTCTGGGCAATTCCTTCGCAGGAACACCTGCCAAGCCGCATAAGGTTGGAAGAAAGTCGTAACCAACAACTGGCACATGACACCATGAATTTGCTGTAATTTTAGGTCCTCGTACAATTAGCGGCACGCGAATACCACCTTCCCAAACGGAACCTTTGCCACCGCTTAGCCCACCGCGACGCCCACCACCGCCAGAACCGTTGTCCGACATGTAAATGATGTAGGTGTTCTCGGTCATTCCCAATTGATCGACAGCCTCTAGTACTTTGCCAACTCCCGAGTCGAGATCTTCGGTGATGGCTGCCGTGGCTGCCTGCTTTGAGTTGTTCGTCGCGAGCTTTTCGTACTTGGCCAACGTCGCTTTGTTGGCTAGTTCTGCTGCATGAAGGGCATTCCATGAAAGTTGAATGTAAAAGGGCTTGTTCTCACGTTTGCTTTTTTCCATGAACTTGGCCGCACGCTCAGCCATACCGAAGATGTCAACCGGATTGGGGTCCGTGAACTTGAAAGCGTTTTCGTTTCCAGTGTCGCCGTCGTGTTCGTCGTATCCATGAGCGCCAGGGCCTCCGCCGGAGATGTGCCACTTGCCGTAGTGAGCTGTGGCGTAACCTGCTCGCTTCAATAGTTCGCCGATGGTTACTTCGTCTTTACTCAAGTCCTTGATCAAACGAGGCTCGATCAGTTTGCGCCCTGTGACTGCTGGTGCCGCTTTGGTCCAGTGAAGCAGCGCAGGACTCTTCCCAGTCTGTAAACTGATCCGCGTTGGTGAGCAGACCGACGCAGGCGCATAAGCTGACGAGAATCGCATCCCTTGCGCCGCAAGCTTTTCCAGATTCGGAGTGTGAAAGATATCGCCTTTTGAGCCTGCTACGTCAGGATGCATTGGGACCGACAGGCCGTTCCAGCCTTGGTCATCGGATAGCATGAAGATGAAGTTGGGTTGGTCAGCGGCTCGAACAGACGAAGCCCTCAAGCACAGCAAGCTGAGCAATGTGATCAAATATAGATCGAAACGTCGGATCATCGTTTTGCTCCGTTATTTCTGCGTTGCCCTTCTTGCCGACCTTGCCCCCGAGGTGGATTCTCAGGAATGACATTGTTGAGATTTCGAAAATCAACTCGCTGCTTCCCATCTGTCGGAGACTTCACGACATGCCGAAATAGAACCACATTGTCGAGTGCGATGTCGTCAGTCCAAATGAACTTGGCACCTTTAAAGTCGCTGTCAAAGTAAGGTTGCTTCGGACCTACTTGCTCTTCGGTGTATTCTTTCGCTTTGCCCCACTCACTGTCATCAAAGTCCACTGCATACCAGTTGTTCGGTACTTCGACACTTTCGATGCGTGGATTCTTCGTATCGCGATCTATTGGTCCCCATGAGATCTTCTTGGCTTTCCAATCGCCGCTCGTAACCGTGCCATCGCTAAACTTCAAGATAAAGCCGCCATCGCCGATGTTCGTATTGGCGTACTCCATACCCGTTTTGGGATCGAAATTGTCTTTGGCCATGACGGCAATCGTCATCGGATAGCTTGGCAAGATGTCGACTGAAATCACGTTATGAGGAACGAAGTCGATCGAGTCCACGGCGACCAATTCGCCATTGATGTATAGGATGAATGAATTGTCCGCGTAGACATTGGCTCGGATCGTATCACTCATTTGGGGCTTGCGGATGCTGGCCGAAGATGGCGACTGTGACAGTGCATCAATTGAACTGCACAGTACGATCAGAATTACTGTTATGGGAATCAGCCGCTTGATCATTAGTTCTCCACTTCTATCTTTCGATCCAGCACGTGATGACTCGTATGTTCGAAGAAGTCGGCTGGCAACTCCTCTTGACTGACCAGCGATAAACGAAGATCCAAACGGTCGGGGCCGTAGGGCATCTGAACGAAACGCATCCGCAGAATGCCTCCAGTGGTCGCGTCGTAGACGATTTCGACTCGCTGAGGCCCGCGCTCTTTTGGTTTTTTCACCGCAATCAACTGGCGAGCTTCATGACCATCTCCGGTCTGGTACTCTTCAGGACCGAGTGCCGAAAACGTTAGGTCGTAGGCACGCTTTAGCTGCTGGAGACCTTCATGAAGATCGGTGAGCGGGACAGACGTTTCGTGCCCTGGGAGATCATGATCAAAGCGATGAACGTCGGCACTGACTCTCACAGGACCTCGCGTGTTGATCGCCCAGCTCTGCTTGCCGTTGCTTCCCGTGACAAAAGGTAATCCATCCTGGGTTTTGCGTATGAGCACAAATTGGTTACCCGAACGAACGTATAATGCGGCTCCATCCAGCGGTGGCTTCGGTGGTCGCTGTGATTCAGATCTAGCAGAACGCTTCCCGCGGCGTTCAGTAGTAATGTCTTCAACTACGATTTCGAAGGTCCGATCTTTCGACTTCATGCTGTTGACGATGATTCGATCTAGCTCACGAATCGCGGCTGAGGCAGTTGGCGTACCGATGCTGAACCACAAGGTAGCGAGCCCCAGAATAAGCAACGCGGCGGCCGCCGTTGTTCTTGCAAGAGGACTCATCAGCCATGAGCCCCCAGGCCAACCCAGTGGCGATTCGCTATTGAATGACGGATGGAGGGCGTCTGGCGCTTCGACCGTGCCCAGGGTGTTTCGCAAGCGATCGTGAAGCAGCATTGCCTCGGCAAAGATCCGGGCATGTTCTGGATTGGCTTTTATCCAAGCACTCAATTCTTCTTGCTGATCTGCCGTTAACGCATCATCCAGATAGCCATCGATAAGTTCACGAGCATTAGGAATCAAGATGGACCTCCCTCTAGGGCGGCATTTCGCTCGATACATTGCCGCAGTTGATCGCGGATGCGCTGCAGCGACTTGGCGACCGTATTTGGAGCCATACCAAGAAGAGAGCCTATCGCTGCTGGTTTCAAATCATTTTGGTACCGCAGCTCGCACAACTGCCGAGCCCGCCCCTCGAGCTTTGCTAAGCAATCCTGAAGGAGGTCGAGTTTCCGAGTTTGAGCCGAGTCGATCTGTTCGAATGCCACTGCTAGCAGGTCAACCGTTTCGGCATCGAAGATTAGGCGGTTGCGTTTACGTTCACGCAAATAAGTTCCGATTTGGTTGCGCGCGATGCCTATTGCCCAAGCAGTAAAGGGGCGAGCGGGGTCATAGGAAGAGAACGCCTCTAGAACTGCAACGGAAATCGCCTGCAGCAGATCATCACGGTCTCGGAAGTCTCGAACGACTGCCGTCACGTAGGCTGAGACCACCGGCTGGGCTAGCGTCCAGTAGCGAATGGCTTGTTGATATTGTTCTTCCATGTTTTTGCGCCCTCGACTCAGCCCATTCAAAACGGTCCTGTACTGTTACTTAGCCGTACCCAGGTGATCATGACATGAAAATCAGAAAATTGAGCCTGCGAGCGACCAAACTTCAGGCTTAAATAGAATCGCCTTTGCTTGCTGTACTTACGAATCCCTCGGAGTCAGTCATGCATTTCATGCCCCCGGAGACTCCGAGGGTATTTGCCTTTGGTTGGCCCCCAGAGAGAGTTTTTTGACGGAGAGTCGCGAAGGCAAATCAAATTTCTAGAGATTGATCAAGACCCGGACAGCGGTGGGTAGTAGGGGTGATGAGTCTTGCTCAGGTTCCGTCGACGGCTCGGCGGGCGGTGTCTGGGAAATCGGAAAAGAATCCATCGACCTTGAGTTGCTCGATCAGCACCCGATGGGTCTGCTCGAGGGATTGCGACCAACGGGGCTGAGACTCCTTGCGCACCGTGTAGGGATGGACCAACAATCCTGCGTCTCGGGCCGCTTCGACCAACCCAGTGCTTTGGACGATTCCTTCGGCAGTGCGGGTTGCTAAGAGCTCGAGCGACGGACCCAATCCGGCGATCATCGAACTGAGCTCCTTGAGTTTCTCGTGGGGGATGGGACTCCCAATCAGATAGACCAAGGGAAGCTTGCAAGCGTGCTCTTTGTGCAAACTGACAAGTTCTTGCAATTCGAAGCATTGAATGAAGCATCGGTCCTTGGCTTCATCGAGCTCAAGGCGTTTGAGCAACTTGAGCAACTCGGCTCCCATCGATACCGAAAACTCCTTGCGATGGAACTCCGGACCCTTGAGCTCGATGTACAGGCCGGTCCTGCGACCTGTCGTTCGATCGAGTCCTTGCAAGAGCTGAATCTCCTCTTCGAGCCTAAGGATACGCTGACCGAAACCACCGGGAAAGCGACCAGGAAATGCCAGCTCGGATGAGTCTTTGCGGGTCCGTTCGTGCAGGGTGAGGTTTTGGATTTCTGCCCAAGTGAAATCGGCAAAGTACCATTTGCCATCGTTGCGATGTCGGTCTGGATAGACCGTTTCGACGTCGGTCGTTTCGGCCATGGTGATGTCATGCGAGACGATGAACTCGCGATCTTTCGTCAGCACGACGTCCTGCTCGATGAAGTCGGCACCTTGAGCATGCGCCAGGACCTTGGACCCCTCGGAATGCTCGACGAGGTAACCGCTTGCGCCGCGATGTGCGATGACGATCGGCTTGAGTGCTTTGCCCGCCACCGGAGCATCGGGTGACTCGTCGGCTGGCCAAGGGAAAAATAAGAAGAGAAAAGCGAGCCACGAGCCGCCGGAGAGCACTCCGGCAAGGGTATGGAAAACGAAAGATTTCACGATGGGGTTCATGGGTTGAGTCCGAATGCGGGTTAGATTTTTAACCACGGAACACACGGAACACACGGAAAAGAAGAGGGCATGCCTTCCGTGTGTTCCGTATGGTCTGTGGTTGTATTCTAACTTCTTCGAATTCAATCCGAAGCGGCCACGGCGAGGCGATTTTTGGCAATAACACAAACTTCACGTCGGTTGTGTCCAAGTTGCCTTGCGGCGACATCGGCGTAGCCCCAGGATCGCACGCGTTCGAGGAACTCAGGGATGCTGTTCGAGGTCTGCCACTCGGGAAGTTTGATCGTCAAGACCAGAGCGCGAAGGTTTGTCGTCGGATACGCGACGATGCCCTCGACGGTGTCGAGGGTGTACTTGGGTGCGACGTTCGCATCGCAGACCAAAATACGAAACGGTCGAAATAGCTTACGTTTGAGTTGCAGCGAGCGGCTTTGCCAGTGGGTGAAGTTTGGATGTTTGACGATCCGCGGATCCATTTCCGCTGGATCGATTCCAGTGACGCTCGCACCTTGGTCGAGCAGCCATTGGCAAGCCCCCCCGGGGCTCGAACCGATCTCGACGATTTTCTCACCGGGTCGAATCTGCAGGTTGCCCCAAGCGAAGGCTTCGGCAATTTTCATGTAAGCTCGGGACAGAACCAGCTCGGGGATAGGGAATTCGGGAATCCCACCGGGCCAAAAGTCATAGTTCTGCTGAGCCCGCTTTGTGGCGATCCACCATCGGTTCGGTTCATCGATGATGATCTCCAGGATACGATCGAGTTTGGGGTCTAACGCCTGTGTGTCGACCCGATGCGCCTCGGAATCGAAGGACGGGCGATTGGCGATCACTGGCCGTGCATCTTGGACCAAACTTCGGAATTGCTCGGCGACAAGCCAGGCAAGGGGTGTGCCACCGGGTTCAAAGCCGTTCCAGCCCGGGTCTGCCATATCGCGTTGCCAAACATGGCAGACCTGCCAGTCAAGCGACTTGGTCGACTCGAGGATTTGGGCGAGCATTCGAGCCGATTCGGTCCCCTCGACCTTGCCCAAGACCACACCACGGGAGCGAATCAAGGGGTGCTCGGGCAGGGCCCGCGACCAATGCGGTACGGACAATTGGGTTTTGAGCGTCAGCAAGCCTCGGGCTGAATAGGCCAAGCGAAACGGGCCGTTGGGTTCGCACAAGGCGGTTTTCAGGCCGGCTACGGCTCCTTGCTGGCAGGCGACGTACAAAAATGACTGCTTGGAATCAGGCGAAGTGATGATTGCGTTAGGAACAGGTGCGGTTTCGATGGTGTTGCAGAGCCTGATAAGTTAGGGAAAATGCGGCAATGAGGTCCGGCTGGATGTGGACGTTCTAGGGCCCAATCGTCTATAAATAGACTTAATAACAAGCACAATGGCAAAGGGAGTTTCGACTAGGTCTTTTGCGAAACCTGAGCTTTTGAAACCAGATCATTTTTGAAAGGGAACATCCTCGGAACCTGTATGGCAAAAAACGAAGAAGCATTTGAAGTAGAGGGTACCGTAGTCGCGGCGCTTGCGAACACGCGTTTCAAGGTTCAGTTGGAGACAGGATCTGAGGTGCTGGCCCACGTTGCGGGCAAGATTCGTAAGAACTTCATTCGGATTGTTCCCGGGGACAAGGTTCGTGTCGAGCTTTCGCCCTACGATTTGACCAAGGGCCGTATTGTATTTCGAGAACGCTAGGAAGCGCCAGCGATTGGAAATCGTTTTCGGGATAACTTCCAAGAAAACCCTATCGCCGCCGAATTCTGGTAAGTTTGCGGGATTCCTCGGAGGCCTGCTGGCAGTTGCAGGATGCTTTTGAATTTGAATTTTTTGAAGTTGGGCTTTTTGAATTTGAGCTTTTTGAATTTGAGCTTAAGGAGCGCTTGTCTATGAGATTTCGAAGGTTAGCCATTGCGGGCATGTCCGCAGCAAGTTTTCTTGGTTCGGGTGCATTGGTTTGCATGCCGACTTCCACGGTATTTGGTCAAGACACCAAGGCCCTTGAGATTCCTGGGTTTGAGGCATCGAGCACCGAGGGGACCGACGTGGTCACCTTGTCGATTGCTCCTTTGGACCGATTGCTCCCGGACATCACCCACATGATGCGGATCTCTGGAGCGGGTGCTCAGAGCGGTCTGATCACCGGTGCGGTCAATGGATACACCAGCGGCATCGACCGCGCACGACCCATCGGCGGTTTCGTCAAACTCAGCAGCGCTGGGCTTCCTATGGGGGTCTTGGCGCTTCCTATCAGTGACTTGGACGAGTTCCTTGGCGGTCTGGAGTTGTTCGGCGAAGCCGAGGATTTGGGGGAAGGTCTCTACAGCATGAACCTGGGTCCCAATACTCTTTTTGCCCAGCACAAGGGGGATTGGTTGTTTGTATCCACGGCTGAGGAGGCTCTGGAAGGGGCTCCTGAGAACCCAGGATCTCGCATTGAAAAGATGGCTGCCAAGAACGATTTGATGTTCGAGGTCAACGTTCAAAACATCCCTGACGAGTTGGTTGACTTGTTGACAAGCCAGATGCGAACTGGATTCGAGCAAGCCATGGAAGCTCAGTCGGGAGACTTGAGCGACGCGGAGATCGAAGCCAATCGCGTCCAGGGCGAGCAAGCTATGAAATCCCTCGAAGAGGCCATTACCGATACCGACCGCTTCGTCTTTGGATTGGGCATCCATCCGAAGGACAAGAACATGACGATCGACTTCGGCGCACAGATGGTCGAAGGCTCCCGGTATGCCAAGCAACTCGGCTCGATGAAGACGATGATGTCCAAGCTCTCAGGACATATCGCCGATTCCAACGCCATCAGCGCCAAGACCATGACGTTGTTCGCACCTGAAGATGCAGCGCAGATGCAAGCCAGTGTCGATCAAGCCAAGAAGGCTATCTACAGCCAAATCGATGACCAGATCGACAACACAGCCGTGTCGACGAAGGTCAAAGAGTACGTCGATCGTCTCATCAAGATTTTGACCGAGTCGAGTTCTGAAGGTGCTGTTGAAGCGGCTATCAGTGTCTCGACCGATCCTTCGCTCAACGCCATTGCTGCATTCTCGCTTGCCGATGGGGCCAAAGTCGAGGCACTTGCACAGGATCTTGCCAACGAAGCGACCAACGCAGGGGCTCCGATTTCCGTCAAGCTCATGTCGGGCAAGCACCAGGGGTCGAATCTCCACAACATTTCGGTTCCTCTTCCTTACAACGCGGACGATAAGCTTCGAAAGATCGTCGGGGACGATGTCAAGATCGCCATAGCGACGGCTCCTAAATCCGTTTATCTGTCGGTCGGCAAGACTGCCGAAGCTTCCCTGAAGTCTGCACTCGATGCCAACGCAGGAGACAAGAAGATCGCCGGTGTCCCAGCTAGAATGCGCTTGAGCCTCTCGCAAATCCTCAACTTCGTTCAAACCATCGAATCGAACCCCGTGGTCGATGGGATGCTCTCGTCGCTCAACAATGGCGAAGATATGATCATGTACGACAGTCAGATCATCGAACGCGGTGGGGTCAACCGAATCACCATCCAAGACGGCGTGATCAAAGCCGCCGCAGGTGGTGCTCGTGCTGGGATGGCTGGTCAAGGCGGCTTCTAAGCCGTCTTGATTCGAGCGATTGCCTAGAGGATCGATCCCAATCATCAACGCATAACGAACCGGTGGTAGCCCCGCCGGTTCGTTCGTTAAACACCAGTTTTTTATCCGATTCGTCGTATCCATCGGAGCATGCGTGAAGCTAATCATCGCCATCGTTCAGCCCGATCGGCTCGAGCCGATCAAGGAAGCTTTGAGCCAAGTCGAGGTCTTTCGACTAACCGTTGTCGATTGCTTGGGATACGCCCGGCAAAAGGGGGATCAGAGTCTCCAACGTGCCCCGGACGGATCGATCCACCTTTTGAGGAAACTGCAGCTTCAAATCGCTGTCAACGAAGAGTTCGTCGAACCGACAGTGCAAGCCATCTTGCGCGGTGCCAAGACAGAACAGGATGGACGTATCGGCGACGGGAAAATCTTCGTCGTCCCCCTGGATCAATGCGTGCGAATTCGTACATCCGAACGAGGCCCCGAAGCGATTTAGTCGCTAGCCCAATAAGTGAAAATCGATGTCAGACCAACCCCTTATTGAACTCAGAGATGTAGCCAAAGTCTATCAACTCGAAGAAGTCGAAGTCCGCGCCCTCGATGGCGTAGACCTTGTGATGCACCGGGGCGAATACTCCGCCTTGATCGGTCCGAGCGGTTCGGGCAAGTCCACGCTGATGAATACCCTCGGATGCCTCGATCGTCCCACCCGCGGTAGTTACAAGCTCGGTGGTATCGAAGTCGTCAACATGGCCGCCGATGTACGCGCTCGAATCCGCAACAAACAAATCGGATTTGTCTTCCAGAACTTCAACCTCCTTGCCCGAACCAGCGCTCTGGAAAACGTCGAGTTGCCGATGCTCTACGGCGAAGGAAGAACCAGTCGAGAGCGACGCGATCGGGCTAAAGAACTCCTGAGCTTGGTCGGACTCGGCGATAGGCTCGATCATCATCCCGGACAACTCTCTGGTGGCCAGCAGCAACGCGTGGCGATCGCTCGGGCCCTATCGACCGATCCGTCGATCCTCATGGGTGATGAACCGACCGGGAACCTCGACTCTCGCACCAGTCGCGAAGTGATCGAACTTTTCAAGCAGCTCAACGAGACCAGGAATCTGACCGTCATCCTTGTGACTCACGATTTGGGCGTCGCGCGCAATGCCAAGCGGAACATCGTGCTGCGCGATGGGAAGATCATTTCCGATACGACGGATCACGAACAAGCAGCCGCGGCGCTCAAGGCGTCGTCGGAACTTTGATCGTCAGCGTATCGTCTGGCGGTCGTAGCTGCTCTCGCTGCGTCAATCGGACAAACTCGTGGGCTAAATAAGCCTTATCGACCCGCATGAGATTCTGTTCGAGCACATACTCGATCGCCGAATGGACCTGAGAAAATCGCATCTCAAGGATCTTGGCCACCACCGCTTCGTTCTGCATGTTGTTGCTAAGGACTTCGACTTGATCCCCCAACCGATGCCCTTCGTCTCGGACCTGGTTCCATAAAATCGGCTTGACCCTAAACGACAATCGATCCCCGTAACGGACATGGTAGTACTCGCCGTCGAATGCGAAACGTTCCATCACGTGGTCGCTGGGAATCCAACCATCGATCTTGTCGCGGTCCTCGGGGTGAAAGGCTTCGAGCCCTTGTTCGGGCCAGATCGCATAGATACCAAAATCCGGAAGTGTTGGCCAATCGATCATCCCTCGTTCCCCCCTTGTGCTGCATATTGTTTGAGCGTCTCGATCCGTTGTTGCAAACGAGCCTGAGCCAATGGCAAAAGGGAATCCGATAGGTCCTCGAGTTGACGCACACTCAAGGTCGATTCCTGTTGAAACTGCTCCCATTGCATCGCCAATTGAGGGAGCAGTCTAACGCGCTGCTCGCACATCTGGCGACGGGCTGTGGCCCGCTCGAGGGCTTTGCGCTCGAACATGCAAGACGTTTCATCCTCGGCCCGGGACTTGGCTTGGCATCGCAGAAGGTCCCCACGAGCTTCGGTCCAGCGTTTTTGAGAAATACGCAGTTGGTCGGCCCAATACTCGGGCAATTCTTTGCTCAGCCACATCGAGATCCTCTGGAACTGATCTCGGATGTCGTCGGAGTTGTGCACAGAGGAGTCCCTGAGCGATTCAATCGCCGAGGAGAACCGCTCGAGCGCATCGATGCTTTCCACGTTGGCTTTAGCCATGACCTCGCTGGTACTCTTCGATAAGCTCGGCTTTGCGAATCAAATACGGAACGTGACGCTCGCTCGCGTCGATCAGGCGCGCCAGTTGCTTGAGCTCCTGTTCGAACTGGGCCGCAAATTTCGCGTGTTCCTGGTCCCGCCAGCTCGAGGACAACTGCTGCATCTGTCCGGAAAGCTTGGCCGTCGAGTCGGCCAAGTTCCCTGAGAAGCGTTTGAGCATCATCGCGAATTGACGCAGTTGCTCCGGGTCGACGATCGCTTGGGTCACGGCCAAATCCTCCTAGGCTGCTTCGCTGGCCGACCGCTCGGCTCGCTTGCGCAGCTTTTCTTGGTAACTTGCAAGATCGATCACGTTGGTCGCCAAGCCCAAGGCTCGCAGGAATCGGATCGCTTGGAAGGTGATATCGAACTCCCACCACTTGTGACCATGTTGAGCCAATCTCGGCAGGGCATGATGATTGTTATGCCATCCTTCGCCATAAGCAACGATAGCAACCCACCAAAGATTGCGGCTGTCGTCGCGAGTCTCGTAGTTTTTGTATCCCCAAATGTGGGAAGCCGAATTGACGAACCAAGTCACATGCAAGACCGCGACCATTCTAAGGCAAACGGCCCATACCAACCAGGAAATCGCCAAGCTTTGGCCGCCGATCAAGTAACCGATTCCGGCAAGAGCCGCTCCGAAGGCAATGTGGATAGGCAAAAAGAATCGCTCGAAAAACATCAGACCCTTGTCCTTGACCAAGTCAGGTACCCAGTGCTTGGCAAATCCATCAAAGTCGCCGTTGTCGGTCGAAAAAGCCAACCAGAACATGTGTGCCCACCAAGGACCCTCGTGCGGCGAATGGGGATCCCCAGGTTGGTCGCTGTAAGCATGATGCTTGCGATGGTTGGCCGTCCAACTGATCGGACCACCCTCGCCGGCCAATACGCCGAAAAACGTCAGCGTGTATTTGACCCAGCCTGGAACCTCAAGCCCCGTGTGCGTCAAGAGCCGGTGATAGCCCAAGCAAATCCCAAGGCTACCGTTGATCCAGTGAATCAACACGCAGAGGAACAATCCACTCCAGGAAAAAGTCCAAGGAGCAGCAAGAGCGCCGAGGTGCAAGGCCACTAGCCAAGCGGTCGCTCCCCATTGGATGTGGTAAACCTCGGGGATCCGAGGCTGCGTCTTGGCACCCGATCGGACCGTAACACTCGATTCGAACTCCTCGACGCTTGGACTCAATGCCGGTGTGAGCATCTCGGCATGATGGGCCTTGCGGGGGTTTCTAAGTTGATTCGTCGACGATTCGTTTTCTGATGGATGACTTCGCATATCAATTCGCTTGGGAAGCTCGCTCGGTAAGTTCGCTCAGTGAGCTCGCTCGGTAAGTTCGCTAGGGGGGGAATGATGACTACCAAACCTCATTGGCACATTGGGTCTGTTGGACGGCACATTGGGTCCATTGGACGCAGAGCCACCGCTGAGGCACGCTAAAAGAGTAACCGTCAGGGGATCCAACAAGCGATGGCGGCAAGTCTAGCGGATGTCAAAGTTTGGTAAAACCCGTCGGTAAGCTACCAAAACGCCCTAAAAACGCCTCGCTCAATGATATTTCACACTGTTTGTTGTGAAAAACAGCGTTTGGCTATTGAACTTTTGCCCTACACTGGCGTAGTGACATTCTCTAACCTAGGCTTGTACCACCCCGGCATCCGGCATTAAATACACTTATTGACTGGTTTGGCATGCTTCAGCAATCGAACGAACAGCCCTCTGGGTCGCAGTTGAACCAGCGCGAGATACTCCGGGAGTTGCTCGCTGAACTCTTGCTGCGTCTGGATGTTCCGCACGAACTTTCCGCCGTCTCGCAGGCCCTCAGCGATGCGGTCCTCGACGATGCTCGCACGCCCGATGCGCTTGCGATGTCGGTTATGCGGGCAGGGACTGCTGTAGGCCTGAGATTGGCTCCGCTGGAGTTGAGCATGATCGATATATGGGAATTGCTCCTTGAGGAGTTCCCGGTAGCTGTTGTGTATCAGTCGAGCAGTGGTGAGCAGCAAGCTGCGGTCTTTTCGCACGTCGCTGGTGGGCGAGTCGATGCCACATTGCTCTCGGCCAAGAACAAGCGATCCGATTCGCTTACCCGAAGAGAGCTCTCTAGTTTGCTTGCCCAAGGCCGATCGCATCAGTACTTTATCGCCGAGCCGTCGCTCAGTTGTGAGAAAATCACCTCGAGTCATGAGCCTGACCAAGCCCGAATTCCCAAGGTGCACGACGATCACGATTCGCATCATGAACATGCCGAACATATCTCTCCCCAGAAGCGATTCCTCAGGCTCCTTAAACTAGAGTCCAAGGACATTTGGACCTTGGGAGTCTTTACCCTAGTGGTTAGCTTTCTGGAGCTTGCGACTCCATTGGCCGTCGAGCAGATGGTCACGACGATCGGATTTGCATCGGTCATCCAGCCATTGATTTGGATTGCCGTTTTGCTTTTTGCAATCTTGACCCTCTCGGCGGTGATCAAGGCTTTGCAGGTCTTCATCGTGGAAATCTTGCAGCGTCGGATGATCGTCCGGATCGTTGGTGACCTTGCGGAACGTCTCCCGAGGTTGGAGCGTTCTGCGATGGATGGAATTCACGGTCCGGAGTTGGCGAACCGATTTTTCGACGTCATGACGATGCAAAAGGCGACCGCATCGCTCCTGTTGGATCTGTTGGCTTTGGCGATTCAGACGTTGGCGGGATTGCTGTTGTTGGCAGTCTATAGCCCTTATCTTTTGGCCTTTGACCTGATCCTTTTGATGGGAATGACCGTGATGATCTATGCTCTGGGGCGAGGTGGCGTTCGGACGGCCATCGAAGAGTCCTTGATCAAGTATCGAATTGCCCACTGGTTGCAGGACATTATCGGCCATCCCAATGCGTTTCAGGTCCATGGGGGTGGGTCTTTGGCTGTCGATCGAGCGAATCGATTGATCGTTGAATACCTCAGCGCGAGGCGTAAGCATTTTGCGGTTTTGATCCGCCAATCGCTTTTCGCTTTGCTTCTCTATGCAGTATCGATCTCGGCATTGCTCTCGCTCGGCGGATGGCTGGTGCTCAACAATGCGCTGACGATCGGGCAGTTGGTAGCCAGCGTTTCGGTTGTTGCGGTTGTCGTCGGCGCATTTTCCAAAGTTGGCAAGAGCCTCGAGTCGTTCTATGACTTGATGGCAGCGACGGACAAAGTCGGGCACTTGATCGATCTGCCGACGGTCCCGCCGACTCGGCCCTTGGATGCGGGGATCGGACCGGTCGAGGTACGTTTCCGAGATCTGGTTCTTCATACCGGTAGAACTCACATTGCGATCCCGAATTTCACCATCCAATCGGCACAGCGTGTGGCGATTTGCTGCGAAGGCCACTCGGGCAAGACCATGCTCTTGCAGACCGTCGCCGGTCTGAGAAACCCTTATTCCGGTCTTTGCGAAATCGGCGGTATCGACTCGCGGGATGTCAATCGATTTGCCGATGGATCCATGGTCGGCTTTGCCTCCGAGGTCGAAATCTTTCATGGAAGCCTTCAGGAGAACATCACCCTGAATCGACTTTCAATCCACGACTCGGACCTTCGGGATGCCTTGCAACTGGCCGGGCTTTGGGACGAAGTCCTCTCGCTCCCGATGGGCCTAGATACGATGCTTCAGACCGACGGCTTTCCCTTGAGTCGGTCTCAAGCTCACCGATTGATGATCGCTCGAGCCATCGTCTCAAGACCCCGCTTGTTGCTCATCGACGGCAGTCTAGATAAGCTCGGTCCTAGGATGAGGCAGCGTGTTTGGGATAACCTCCGATCCGATCTGCAACCTTGGACCTTGCTAATCGTCACGCACGATATAGATATCATCAATAACTGCGATAAACGCATCGAACTTACTCCACCTACAGACGCTCATCACTAATGGCTACACTCACCGAATGGCCAAGGGCCGAATCCCACCAGACCGAATCCCAACACGCCGCATCGCCAACATCGCGTCGGATGATCCGTTTGAGGCCGACGAAGGAACTCGGTGAACGTTTCCCTGCAATGCACTTGGTCAGGTCCAGTTGGTACGCGCGAGGTCTAGCCCGAGCTTTGCTCTTGCTCATGGTCATGCTCTTGGCAGCCTCGCTCTTCCTGCCCTGGCAGCAATCGATCCGAGGCGATGGCCAAGTCACCGCTAGGATGCCGCAATTGCGCCGCCAAGCCGTCGAGAGTCCTGCCAAAGGGATCATCTCCTCGCTTCGGCCCGATCTGCGAGAAGGCTCCTTGGTCGAAGAAGGAGAAATCATTATGGAAATCAAACCCTTCGCAGAAGACGCAGAAAGACTTACCCAGGAAGCCGTCAAGGCCGTTCAAGACAAAATCGGTTCCTATCGCCTCATCTATGAAAACAACCGCCTACAGGCCGATTCAGTTCGTATACAGGGACAACAGGCCATCGCAGGAGCCGAAGCCGAAGTCCGCAGCGCGACGAACGCTTGGGAAAAAGCCACCCGAGATGTCGAAGACCAACTCGCTCGTTTCAACCAAGCCAAACTCGAACGAGAACGGTTCCAAGGCCTTGAAGTCGACGTGATCGCTCAAGTCGATTTTTTCGCGCTCGAAAACAAAGAACTCAGCGAATTGGCCAAACTCGAGGGAAGCATGGCCAGTGCCAAAAAATCCTACAACGACCTCGACGCCAAAGAACGTGACCTCGAGGGCAAACGCAATGAAGTCAACCAGAAAATCCTCCAAGCACAAAACTACATCGACAAAGCCCTGACCGATGTCAACAACGCCCAAAAAGAACTCAACGATGTGCTGACCAAACAAGGGGAACTCAATCGACTCAAAGTTCCTAGCCCGAGCCGCGGACGAATCCAATCCATCCGAGGCCAAGCCGGTACCAACTCCGTGAAAGAAGGGGATATCCTCTTTGAAGTCGTTCCGGAAACCGAAGATCTTGCCGTCGAAATGACCGTCCGAGGAGTCGATGCCCCCTTGATCCACGTCGGCGATCCAGTTCGCCTCCAATTCGAAGGGTGGCCCGCAATCCAATTCGTCGGCTGGCCATCGGTCGCCGTCGGCACCTTTCCGGGCGAAGTCATTGCTATCAATCCGACCGACTCAGGACGAGGAATCTTCAAGATCGTTGTCGGACCCCCTCAAAATGGGAAAAGCAGTCAAAATTCAACGAATGTGACGAATGTAACGGATATTCAGTGGCCCGACAGTCGATACCTCCGACAAGGAGTCAGAGCTAACGGTTGGGTAATACTCAAGACAGTGCCACTAGGTTACGAGATATGGCGTCAACTCAATGGATTTCCGATCACGATCAGCGATTCGGAGCCCGGCAAGGAAAAAGAATCCAAGGAGCCCAAGGCTCCGAAGATGAAGTAATTACGCTAGCAAATCGCGATGGGGTGGCTCTTCGCACCGCAGCACTCTCAATCCCATGCTCGAGGTTCTCGGGCCTCGGAGTATCGGCACTGAAATTTGCACAAGGGCTCCTGCTGTTAGTGGTCTCGCCTTGGGCCTTGGCCCAGGAGGCTCTGCCGAAGGCCGGCGAGCTGCAGCCACCTACAGTTAAGCCAACTCCCGTTCAGCCACCACTCGGGGAGAATCCGCCCTCGAGTACGATCCCTTTGAAAATCTCGGGCAAGTCGCTCGAGGAGCTCGAGCAGATGCTCAAAGCATCGCGAGTCGAGCTCGGCCAACGATTGGCCGACCAAGACGCGCTGTCAAAGGATGTGCAGGAGTCCGACCCGCTGCGCGATGGAGAGAAGCGATTTTTGGAGCTCGAGGCGATCATCAACAATCGACGCGATCAGCGTCAAAAGGAGCTTTTGCAGCTTCCTAGGGCTCCGTTGGGACCACGAATACCCACAGGTCCCGAGTTGGTACAACCCGTGCCCGCCCCTGAGACCAACTCCGGGCCGTCCGGCTCGGCGATGCCTCGGGGCGATTTGGAACTTGGCGAATCGCTCTTGCTTGCCGATGTGATCGCTTCGACGTTCCGATCGTTTCCAGAGATTGAGATTGCGCGACTCGAAGCGAACGTCGCACGTGGCGAGATTACGCAGGCCAATGGAGCCTACGATTTGCACTTGGATTATTTCAGCCTCAATCAGCCCGTGGGTTACTATGAAAATAGCCGCTCTGGAGTGAGTCTATCGAGGCAATTGTGGTGGGGTGGGTATGCCATCGCAGGTTATCGAATCGGCCGAGGTGTGTTTGAACCTTGGTACAAGGAGCGAGAAACAAACAAAGGGGGCGAGTTTCGCGTCGGATGGGTACAACCTCTTTTGCAAGGTCGAGCGATCGACCCGTATCGGGTCGCCTTGTTTCAATCCAATCTCAATCAACAAGCCGTTGCGCCGGAGATCCAGCAAAACGTCTTAGGAGCAAGTCTTGCGGCAGCCTCTGCTTACTGGGCTTGGGTCCAGGCCGGCAATGTGCTCCGTTCTCAAGAGCAATTGCTGGAACTGGCTATCAAGCGCAACGACGGACTTAACAAGTTGTTTGAGCGTGGGCTTTCGACTCGCCAAGAGCTCTCGATCAATGCGCAGACGATTTCCGAGCGACAGTTAAAGGTTTTCGAAGCGAGGCAGAAATTCCGAGATACAGCGTTCAAATTGGCTGTGTTCCTGCGAGACGAAAGCGGCACACCGATGCTCGCTCGCCCCGAATGGCTTCCAGGGTACTTTCCTCGCATCGAGAGGCTCGAACTTCAGGACTTTGAGACGGCGTTTCTCGAGGCCCAACAAAGGCGCCCAGAGTTGGCGTTAATCAATATCGACTTGCAAAAACTTCGATGGGACTTGGAACTGGCTCGCAACCAAACCCTTCCCAACCTGGACTTCACCATTCAGGCCGTTCAGGATGTGGGAGATCAAGCCACCTCGCTCAACGACAAGCAGGACTTTGTACTCGAGTCCGGGGTCGTCGGGGGAGTTCCGATCCAACGCCGCAAAGCCAGAGGTAAGATCGAGAGCACGTTGGCCAAGATCCAGCAGGTCGAGCAGAAACGCTGGTTCATGTCCAATAAGATCGAAATGGATCTGAGGGTCGCACGCAACGCGCTCGAAGTCAGCCGCGAGATGGTTCTGCGAAGCGATCAATTGCTCCGTGAAACCCGAGAGACCTTGGAGTATTTTCGACGAGAGTTCGCTTCGGGAAATCAGGACTTCTTGTTCCTATTGACCCAAGAGGCCAAAGCGACTGAGGCGGAAATCAAGTTGCTCGACGCAGAACGTGAGTACTACTTCGCTTTAGCCATGCTCCAGGCGGTCTTAGGGCTCGATCCGCTCGAACAATCCCTGGGCTTGGATCAATCCGTCGCAGGTCAGCAGCCTCAGGTCGTTGGTCCCGGGGTAGTTCCCGGGGTAGTTCCCGAACCGGCCCGGTAGCACTTCGGTAACCATTCGCCTTGGACTACGTCAGATCACAACGCCGGATCACAACGCCGGATCGACCCCGATACAGCCCCGCAGACTCTGCAAGTACTCGGCCGACTCATACCGATCCAAATCCAACCGAGCCTGCTTCAATCGCTCGGTCAGTTGCAAGCGATCGATGACCTGCTGGTGATTGGCCTGCTGGCAATACGCTTCGAGACTCGCAAGCTTCCTCTTCGCCAACCTGCAAGACCGACTCGCGTGTAAACATTTGGCGAAATCCAGGGTCTTGGGCCGTCTTTCCATCCCACTTGCCCGTGGCCATGATCTCCAAAAGCGCCTTCAGTGGCGGGCAAGCATCCGCGATGCTGCCGTCCTCGATGTAAACCTTGGCCACGCGCTGCTGAGCCTCGGCAACATAAAGCATCCCATCGCGAATCATCGCCACCGGATCGCGCTCCTCGGGTCTCAGACGGCACCAAATCTCCGGCACAAACATACTGATGTCATGACCGACCTCGATCTCCGGACCGATGTGGCCGGCGGCCGTGCTGAAACCACCCAGCCCCGTCAAGGCCATGCTTACCAAGGTTGCATTCAGGTCATGGACCATCGCCAACGCGTTGAATGGGCCCTTGGTAAGCGCCCCTTCGCTGCCCGCACCGGTCGTCGATGGACTCTTGCCGGTAAGCGAGCAGACGTAATCCATCATCAATTCGGGGAGTTCGTGGTAATGGATCGGATTGTAGAGCGCCAAGGACCGGATCCCGGCGGCTCGGTCCGGTGGATTGTTTCGACGCCCCGAGAGAATCGCCGAAACAGGGAGCGGAACCGGTGCATTCGAGCCCACCCCTCGGAAAAGCTGGATTCCTCGAAACGCTACGTACCGATCCTGAGGATTGATCAAGTCTGGGCGATCCTGAAGGTATCGCGGGTTCTTCGATGGCTTGCCATCGATCAACCGAGGGCTCGCCGAAGAAACTACGTAATCCTCATCGCTCTGGAGGAAGCCCTCGAGCCGCTGACGCATGGGCTCTGAATACTGCTCGAGCTCGATGATATTCGATGCCTCCTGGGCGACTGCCGATCGATCCAGAGGTTCAAAGTTGCAGAAGAAATTGCCGACGTCGGCAATGTCCCGCTCGGTCTGCTTGTCGAGCCCACGATGGACCGCATCGTCTGGCCGCTGAAACAAACGGTATTCGCAGTTGCTGACAAACTTGAAACTCTCAAGCCGATCATGCAGGGGTTCACTCAACTCCCGACCCGGCACGACGATGCTCGCGGTGATGTCGTCCTCAAGTTGGATCTTTCTCGCAGCGGCGAAGTCCTGCCGAAGCTTGTACATCCGCCATCGACCGGAACTGTCCACACCCACCCGCGTGCTCTTCTTCGACGTTCCCGAGCAAGTTCGCTGCGTAGGAGATCTGCGTCTTGACCTCCTTCTTGGTCAACTCGATCAAGTGCGGGGCCAAGATCACGCAACCGGTGTGCCCTGTCCAATGCTCGACATCCAACGCTGCGTCGTTGTCGGGCAAAAGCGGATCCCCTGCGTTCCCGAAAATCGACTCGACAAAGTCCAAGTTGCTGACCAAGCCTCCCGGCGCAAAGAAACGAATCTCCATTGTCTGCTCTTGGCAGTATCCAGGAACCCTCGGACGAACCAGCGGCCTGATGAGCAACGAAACCCACGTAGAGACTTGCTCGGTCCGCTCCAACGTAAAAGGGACCCGCAGATTCGCAAGCGGGGCGGCTACCGCCGCGCGAAACAATTGCATGAACACGTGCTTAGGTACCGCACGCTTGTCCCCTGCGATCGGCAGTCCCCCCTCGGCGACATGAAATGTCCCTCGGGGTCCTTTCCGGATCGGCTCGACTTTGGGAAGATTCCATCATGGACCTTCGCGGCTCTCTATTCCCACACCTCCTATTCCCACACCTCCGATCGATCCGCTTTCATGAAACTCCCGAACCTGCGATCTGAGCAATGGTGGAACAACCCGAGCAACCCGGGAATGACGGCGCTGTATATCGAACGATTCCTCAATTACGGAATGACCCTCGGTGAACTCCAAGCCGGTCGGCCGATCATCGGAATCGCTCAGTCGGCAAACGATCTTGCGCCTTGCAATCGAGCCCACCTGCAAACCGTCTCGCGCCTGTGCGATGGAGTCCGCGATGCAGGTGGAGTGCCCCTGGTCTTTCCCATGCATCCGATCCAAGAATCGGTTCGCCGACCCACCGCCGCCCTGGACCGAAACCTTGCATATATTTCCTTGGTCGAAATCCTTCACGGCTATCCCCTCGACGGCGTAATCTTCACCACAGGCTGCGACAAAACCACTCCCGCTGCATTGATGGCAGCAGCCACTACCGATATCGTCTCGCTGATCTTCAACGGCGGACCGATGCTCAACAGCTACCTCGATGGACAACTCGCCGGCGCAGGTTCCATCATCTGGGAGGCCCGACGGCGTCTATCGGCCGGTGAAATCGACCAACAAAAATTCATGGACTTGCTAGCTGCCTCGGCCCCCAGCGCCGGTCACTGCAACGTCATGGGAACGGCCCTTTCGATGAACTGTTTGGCCGAAGCCATGGGGATGGCCCTGCCCGGTTCCGCTTCGATCCCAGCCCCCTACCGAGAGCGAGCCCAAGCGGCCCACGCCGCAGGCAAACGGATCGTCGAAATGGTTCACGAAGACCTCCGCCCTTCGAAGATCATGTCGCGTGCATCGATGCTCAATGCGATCCGCGTCAATACCGCTCTGGGTGGCTCGACCAATTGCCCACCCCACTTGATCGCAATCGCCCGCCACGCAGGGATCGAATTGAGCATCCAAGACTGGGAAGATCACGGCTATCGTATCCCTCTGCTGGTGAACCTTCAACCTGCCGGCACGCAACTGGCCGAAGACTTCCACCGCAGCGGCGGACTCCCAGCGGTGATGAAGGAACTCCTGCGAGGCGGACTGATCGATGGTTCGCTCCTGGCATGCACCGGCAAGTCCATCGAGGACCAACTGAAAAATGCACCCGAACCCGACGGAGCGATTATTCGCTCTATCGATGATCCCCTCAAACACGATGCGGGATTCATGGTCCTAAGCGGCAATCTTTTCGATGCGGCCTTGATCAAGACCAGCGTCATCAGCCCCGCGTTCCGAAAGCAGTACCTCTCGAATCCTGACGATCCCAACGCCTTCGTCGCCCGCGCGATCGTCTTCGATGGACCCGAGGACTACCACGAGAAAATCAATCAAATCCAAGACTCCTGCGATCCCAACACCCTGCTGGTCATCCGGGGTTGCGGAACCTTGGGTTTTCCCGGCAGCGGTGAAGTCGTCAACATGCTCCCCCCGGATCGGTGGATCCGACAAGGGGTCCAGGAACTACCCACCCTGGGCGACGGTCGGCAAAGCGGAACCTCCGCGAGCCCTTCGATTCTCAACGCCTCGCCCGAAGCGATCGCCGGAGGAGGGCTAGGCAAACTCCAAACCGGGGACCTTGTCCGCATCGACCTCAACACCCGTCGTGTCGATGCCCAGGTCGATCCGCACGTCTGGGAACAACGCGCGAACTACCAAACCGCATCCGAACTTGATGGGATCGACGGATCGATTCCACCGACGGCCACCCCTTGGCAGCAACTCTATCGCCAACACGTCGGACAGCTCCACACCGGCGCTTGTTTGGACTTTGCCTGCTCGTTCCGAGACGTCTGCAGTAAAGTACCACGCCACAACCACTAGCCGTAGCATGGGCCTCTGCGCCCGTGCGAGGCTAGCGTATCAAGCGGCGCACGGGTCGCGCTCCTTTAGCCGTAGCATGGGCCTCTGAGCCCGTGCGAGGCTAACGTAGTAAACGACGCACGGGTCGAAGCCCCATGCTACGGTGGCTAGCTTAGCAAATGACGCACGGGTCGAAGCCCTTCTAGCCGTAGCATGGGCCTCTGAGCCCGTGCGAGGCTAACGTAGTAAACGACGCACGGGTCGAAGTCCTTCTAGCCGTAGCATGGGCCTCTGAGCCCGTGCGAGGCTAGCGTAGTAAACGACGCACGGGTCGAAGCCCCATGCTACGGTGGGCTAGCATAGTAAACGACGCACGGGTCGGAGCCCCATGCTACGGTGGGCTAGCTTAGTAAACGACGCACGGGTCGAAGCCCCATGCTACGGAGGCTAGCGTAGTAAACGACGCACGGGTCGAAGCCCCATGCTACGGTGGCTAGCGTAGTAAACGACGCACGGGTCGAAGCCCCTTTCTACGGTGGGAACCCTTTTGCCGTTTGCTCCGTTGGGGCTTTCGCTCCACGAAAACCTGTCGATAATCAACTCTTGAGAATGACCGTTCGGTCGATTGAAACATAGTCAATTGGTGATTTGCTCATAGGTACTCCTATGCGGCGGTAACCAAGCAGATTTTTACCAGAGGGAATCCATGGCCAAGAAAAGCATTGCAGATGTCGATTGTCGCGGCAAAACCGTTTTGATGCGGGTTGATTTCAACGTGCCCCAAGACGACTCAGGCGCGATCACCGACGATCGACGCATCCGCATGGCGCTCCCTTCGATCCAATCGGTGATCGATCGCGGTGGCAAATTGATCCTTATGAGTCACCTGGGACGTCCAAAAGGCAAAGGTCCAGAACCGGAGTTCACCCTCCATCCGACGGCCGTGCGTCTTGCCGAGCTGCTCGGTAAACCGGTCGCCTTTGCCAGCGATACCGTCGGTCCCGATGCTCAATCCAAAGTCGCCGCCTTGGCTCCAGGCGATGTTCTGGTGCTCGAAAACGTTCGATTCAATCCCGGCGAAAAAGAGGGCGAAGCCTCCTACGCGAAAACCCTTGCCTCCTTTGCCGACATCTATTGCAACGATGCGTTCGGCACCTGCCACCGCGAAGAAGCTTCCATGGTCGCCGTTCCGCTTGCCATGGGCAATCAGCCCAAGGTCGTCGGGTTCCTCGTCGCCAAAGAAATCCAATACCTCAGCGACACGATCAGCAAGCCAGGCCGTCCTTTCGTGGCGATCCTCGGCGGCGCGAAAGTCAGCGATAAAATCAACGTCATCAAAAACCTTCTAGGCATCTGCGACTATGTCCTCATCGGCGGGGCAATGGCCTACACGTTCTCCCTTGCTCAAGGTGGGAAAACCGGAAAGAGCTTGGTCGAACCCGATAAAGTACCCTTGGCCAAAGAGCTCATTGCGGCCGGTTCGGGCAAGCTGATCCTGCCGAGCGACACGCATTGCGGAGACGCATTTAGCAGCTCGTGCAACAAGCAAGTCGTCGCCGCAGGGAATATCCCCGAGGGTTGGGAAGGACTCGACATCGGGCCCGAAACAGCCAAACGCTATGCAGAGATCGTCAAATCCTCCAAGACCGTCGTTTGGAACGGTCCGATGGGGGTCTTTGAGATGCCTCCGTTTGACGAGGGGACCAAGGCAGTGGCCAAGGCGATTGCCGATAGCGATGCGGTCAGTATCATCGGTGGTGGCGACAGCGCAGCGGCGATCGAACAACTCGGCTTTGCCGATGCCGTCACCCACGTAAGCACCGGCGGTGGGGCAAGCCTCTCGATGCTCGAAGGGGAGAAGTTCAAGGCCGTCGAAATCCTCGACGAAGCCTAGATTCTAAGGGAGCTCCCTTTGGGCTCTCGCAGGCTAGTGAATTCCGGCGGTGTAGCACGATCGATTCGGTGCGGGCCTGATAGCCATCGCCCGCGGCTAGGCGCCTAGGCGGCTCACAGGGTTGAATCACCTGTGAGCCAACCAGCGCCAGCGGTTGGGCGATTTAACCAAGCCCGCCAGGAATCTGCGTTTGGGCCCGAGCAGGGTAGTGATTTTCATCGGTGCAGCCCAATCGAATCGGTGCGGGGCTTATGGCAATAGCCCGCGGCTAGGCGCCTAGCGGCTCACGGGGTCAATCACCTGTGAGCCAACCAGCGCCAGCGGTTGGGCGATTTAACCAAGCCCACCACAAAGCTGCGCTCGGCTTGTCGGTCCGGGGTCGCCCCGGGCTTTCGGAACGTCACCCTGGGCTTCCGCCTCCTGAGTTCTGCTCGTAAGGCCAAGGCGACGGAGTCGAAGGCAGACTTGAGGCTTGAGGGGGGAGGGGAGGGTAGGGTGCGGTGAAGCGGTCGGCCAAACATGGATTATGGATCCTCTGCCCACCAATCCACCATTCTCATTCGGCTCTGTTCAACCCATCGACCGCGCAACCCACCATCGAGCACGGTACGTTCCGCGGTTGGTATTATCCTGGTGCGGTGTCTCTCCCCTCGTAAAATGGGTCTGTGGCCCGTTTGTGGATGAGGGCGATGGAAGGGCAAAGAGGCACGCCTATATTTGATGAGCCTAATGTCGGGCATGAAGGCGATCGATTGGTGACGTTCACGCACGGCCTCGGAGGGCCATGCTACGGTTAGTCGTTGAGCCTGCCGATCCCTTCGGTTAGAATCAATCCGGATTACAAATATCTCGCTGAACGATCCTTATCACACCCAAATCATGCTTCTTACCGATCAACAATGGGATCAACTGGAATCGATATTCGAAAAAGTGACGCTCGGCAGCCACGGACGCCAAGCACTCCTCATCCCGATCGCAAGATCGGTGCGTCGGGACGTGGCTGACTCGCCTTTTGCCGAGTGGTTGGCAATCCCCGGAGCGGATGATTTTGTTGTGATCATGCGATACGTGATTCAAAAGGCCCAAGAGCCAGCACTTGAGAAAGCTCTCCTTCAAGGTCTTAAATCAAGAGCTTTGAATCAACAAGATCAAAACACTCTAACTTCTTGGCTTGAATCGCCGTCGCAACACCAACGCTCCCCCGACTTCGAGAGCACTGACGATGTGATTAAAACCCTATCGATCAGCCAAGGTGCAGAGAAGGTGCTTAGGCAGAGCATCCAACTCTTTGAGGAAAATGCAAACGATAGAAAGCAATTCGTAATCGGTACTATCTCGAATGCGCTCTCCTGTGCTAAAGATCTCGCATCGAATCTAAAAAATTCAGGATGCCTCAATCTATCGCCAAATGCAACCGGTGATGATATTGCCAAGGCGCTAGTAGGGAACGACCTTCCGGTCAAGCTTCTAGATGATATTGTGGACCACTGGAGCAGGTTCCCCAATGCAAACAAATTTATTGCGGAAGATGCGTCCGAGTTCCATCTGATTAAAGAGATCTTAGTCATGGAATCCCTCCCCGCCGAGGATCGAAGTCAGTTTCGACATGCGTTGCTCGAAGCAAACGATCACGCTTCCAGTCCGGGCCCCTCGTCTGATTTGGATGTTACTGTCCATAAGGAAGACGGGCGCATGCTTGATTACATCGAAAAACTCATTCGGCAGACGTGGTTGTCATTAACTATGGAACAAGACAGACTTTCCGAAGCACTTCGTATTTTGCTGAGCCATCGTAAAGCAGACCTCCATGAAAAGACGAGATTGCTGAGTAAAGTTCGATTTGTAACGGAGCCTAGCGAGGCAGATGACAACCAGTATCGTAATGGGTTGACCGCAAACTCAATTGCTGAACATCTGATCAATGCTCTTGCGGGCAGGGTGCGAAAAGTTGAGAATCCATTGGCAGTGCTAACTCGAGATCTCGATCGAATGTCCCGGGAGAAGGTACTCGTGGTCATGACCGTGGCCGACAAACGTGAACGACTAAGCTATCTTGATTTGCTAAAACAGTCCTTTCCAAGCGTGCAACCCATTGGGCTCAGTCCGTACGAAGGGGACATCTATGCCCAAGTGACCCATCACTTGGAATGGATCGAGAAAAAAATCCCTAGGGAATACGTTATGAAACTCGATGACGGACCTGCCCATCGGTAACACGACCACCTAACTTTCTTTCTGATCACCCAGCGGATTAACCGTGAAACCAACTGAAAATCAATCGGTCCCGATTCGTACTCCTAACGGAGACGAGTTCTGCCACTTGCTGAGCAACCAAGAACAAGACGCGATTTATGGAGCCATCGCCGCCAATCGACCACTCCTGGTCCGCGGTGAACCCGGACTGGGCAAGTCCCAACTCGCTCTTGCAGCCTCCTCGCTGCTGAACCGTCCCTACAAAACGTTCACCATCGATTCGCATACCGAAGCCAGAGACCTGCTCTATTCCTTCGATGCCGTTCAGCGGCTTGCCGAAGCCCAAGTCGCAGCAAACTACTTTCGTGACGATCGCGAAGCACTACGCAAAGCGATTCGTGTTCGACGGTTTGTATCGCCCGGTCCTCTATGGTGGGCTATCTCCTGGACTTCGGCAAATAAGCAGCAGAAAATTTACAACTCGAATCGACAGGACGAAACTCCCGTGTTTGCAAGTCCTCAGCCGCCAGGAACCTGGGAGTCCAAGCACGGGATCGTCATTCTGATTGATGAAATCGATAAAGCAGACTCGAGCTTGCCCAACGGTCTGCTCGAAGTACTCGGTTCGCACCAGTTCTTGCCAGCGGGCTTTAGGAAACCGATCGTCTCAGAGAGCAATACCCAGCCTCCCCTGATCGTTATCACCACCAATCGGGAGCGGGCGATGCCCCCAGCGTTCCTCCGGCGCTGCTTGATCCTCGACCTTGTGCTTCCGCAGTACGAGCTAAGAAAAAATTCACCGGATCCTTCCAGCGATGAACTCGGAGAAAGTAATCCCTTCATCGATCATTTCGTGCAGCTTGGACAAGCCCATTTTGGGACACAAATCCCGGAAAGCGTGTATTCGAGTTTGGCGGAACTGCTGCATGAAGACCGTACCATGGCGGAGGAATCCCAAACAGGGACCAAGCCTGGTCCGGCCGAGTACATCGATCTGCTCAGGGCCATGCACCAATGGGTTGCATCGGACGCACCCACCAACACGCCTTTGCCTAGTTCCGACGAGGCTAAGTACGAAGACCTTTGCCGAAGGCTCAAAGCGTTCTTTTTCTCGAACAAGTACCGTGAGTTTTAGCGGATGGATGACTTAGCGATTCCTCGAACACGCTCCCAGGGTGACTATTGGCGCGGTGATTTGCTCCGGACGATGCTCTTTTTTGAAAGTAGCCAGCGCGATTTTGTCTCGTTTGCCCTTCTACGCGGGTACGATTTCGAATCGCACTTGCCCATCGAAGAACCGCCGATCCTCCCCCCGTCGGTCGTTCCATTAGAGGAACGGGTCGATGAAAAGGTCACCGACTCGCCATCGGTGATTCAACCCGTCTCCGAGCGACTCTGGGTGCCACTGCGTTATCTCGTAGATCGATTCGCTCCTGAAACGTATCTCGGTATCCATGGACTCGACAAAACGCAGAACAAAGAAGTCGCGGTGATTCGCGATGCGCAGATACTCCAACCACAAGTGAAATATCTCGCGGCTTGGCCTGAATTGCGCAACCGTCTTGATCCTCTTTTGGGCTTCCCGAAGCGTAATCGTCGTTTAGATACCGAGGTTTTGATCAAGCGAATCTCACGAGGCGATCCCATCCGCCAAATCCCCTTCTATCAAAGGAAGCGAACCCACGATCAAATCACCGTCATCAAGGAACATGCTCTGCACTGTGCTCCCTACCGACTCGATCAGGAAATGGTAGTTGAGCATCTTTCAAAAGCGACCGCTCGAGGAGGGTTGCAGGTTCTCGATGCGTTCTTCCCCTATGGCTTGACCAATCCTGCATCCGGCGATTCGTCGACGGTCATCCGGCGGCGGGAGGTGGAACCCACGCCGGGTAGCCATATCCTGATCCTTGGCGATTTGGGTTTGTTGCTCAAGATCCAGGACGCGTTCGATCGGGATGCCGTCGAGTGGTGGTACCGGGCATGCCGCCGTTGGAGTTCGCGTGGGTGCAAGGTATTTGCGTTGGTTCCCTTGGGTTGTGAGCGAGTACCCGCGAAACTCAGGGCCTGGGTTGAGCCGATCGCTTGGCAAGGCGATGCGGTCAGGAGTTTGACCCATCAGCAGCAGGAACAAGGGGTCACTCGTTTGCTGACGATGGCTTATCCCGCTCAACAGATAGAGCCAGGTTTATTGAGAGAGTTTCGGCGTCTGTGCGCGGGCTTGGAGGATGCATCGATCGAGGCTCGATTCTGGCAGGATTGGCGGCATGGTGGTCCGACGTACAACGCGGTCAAGCAAACCGAGGCATCTGCTCGCAAAGCGTTTGAGACAGACTTCGAGCAACTCGATGATTTGACCATCACTCAAATACTTCGCTCGATGCGCCATTATCGAATCGCAAGAGGTTACAGCGTGCTTTGGCAGATGGAGCTGATGAATCTTCCGAAGCGTCTTCGTGATCTGATCGATCCGAACAGCGCCGAGCAAGACATAGCGAATCAGACCTACCAAGCCTTATGCTTTCAGATGCACCATGGAGGAACCTATGGTTTGCGAGATCGATTGATGTCGCTGAGTCTCCATGCAAGCGAGCATGCGATCGAGGATTCGGATATCGGGTCGGCGGTTCGAACCATTCGAAACAGGTGCTTGCCTGATGCCAAGCGGAGCGACCAAACGCGTTTCGTCGAGTTGCCACCGTCGGTCGAAACGCGCAAGGTACAGATCGAATGCACACCCTCGGGGATCGGATTACGGGGAGTTGGCAAATCCGCATTGAATTCGATTGCTGTTGGTTCCAGCAACAGGGTCACGATGGCAAGCGGCCGGCCGGTTTTGGAGTTATATGTTCCCGGGGGATCGATTGAGAATCCGATAAGATCTTTTTGGAAATCCGGTAAGAAGCCCGATTGGGTCAGCGCGTTTGGTAAGGATGACTATGGGCTATGGTGCGAGTTCCAAGTGCCAAACCGCTGGTCTGACGATAAAGCCGCAAGCAACGATCGCAACGGGAGTGATCCTCAGGGCTTTGTCACTCAGCGGATGAGATGGATCAAGCCTGGGAAGTTCGTGATGGGTTCGGATGCGAGTACTAAAGAGTTATGGATTGGAGATGAGACAGAGCATGAAGTAACGTTGACGCAAGGCTTCTGGATGGCCGATACACCGTGTACGCAGGGGCTTTGGATGGGTGCCGGTGCACGTGAGAATCGCAGTCGATTTCCAGGGTTCAGCAATCCAGTGGAGCGAGTATCGTGGGAGGATTGCCAAGGGTGGCTCAAGGGACTTGGGGAAGTTTTTCCACTGATGCAGCCATCGCTTCCGACCGAGGCTCAGTGGGAGTACGCTTGCCGGGCTGGTTCGACCGGCCGGTACAGCTTTGGTGATGAAGAGCGGGAACTAAAGAGGTACGCTTGGTATGATGAGAACAGCGGTCATACCACGCACGCTGTTGGTGAGAAGCTGCCCAATGCATGGGGATTGTACGATGTGCATGGCAATGTGTGGGAGTGGTGTCAGGATTGGTATGGCGAGTATTCAGCAGAGCGAATAACAGACCCGACTGGCCCTAGCGAGGGCACGTCGCGCGTGGTTCGCGGTGGGGGTTGGTACGACCCCGCGCGGTATCTGCGTTCGGCTTGTCGGAGCAGGCTCGCCCCGGGCGATCGGCTCAGCCTCCTGGGCTTCCGCCTCCTGAGTTCTGCTCTAGGGGCCGAGCCGAGCGAGCGAGCGATGCTGCCCGAAGCGGAGCCGGGCACAGAGCGAGCGAGGATCGGCTCGGCCGAATTGGACTATGGTTTTTTGCGTTCGATCGATTTGGATGCAGTTGGCCAGACGACTGCTGAACACCAGTTCACAGAGATCGAGGTGAACGCTTACACGAGCATCCGCGTGGTGAGCGATCAAGAAGGATACCAGTTTGATCGGCTTGAGAAACCCGACTGGGCGGTGGAGTTTGGACACGATTCGTATGGGTTGTACTCGGTATTCGAGGTGGAGCCCGAGAAGAAGGGAACACCGGTACGTCAGACGATGCGCTGGATCCCTCCGGGGAAATTTGTCATGGGGTCAGCAAAGGGTAGGGATTACGGTCGAGGGAATGAGAGTCCTGAGCATGAAGTAGTGATCACGCAAGGGAATTGGATGTTCGATACGCCTTGTACCCAAGGGTTATGGATGGCGCTGATGGGTAAGAACCCAAGTTACTTTCCGGATCCAGAACGACCAGTGGAGCGAGTTGGCTGGGAGGATGCTGTAGGGTTTGCACAGAAGCTGAACGCTTGGTTTGAGAAGCGGAATTCAAAATCCCGAGGCAAGAAGGTTTTGGGTTGGAATGAGTTGTCTTTTCGATTGCCGACGGAGGCCGAGTGGGAGTACGCATGCCGAGCAGGCACTCAGACGGAAACGTATTTGGGTGATTTAGAGATTCCTGGTGATGCAAATGCACCGCTGTTGGATCGGATCGGCTGGTACGGTGGTAATTCGGGGTTGGATTATGATTTGGAAAGATCGGTTTCACTGGATCTACCTTGGCTTAAGGATCGACAGTATCCGGACAAGATGGGAGGTACTCGAAAAGTAGGTGGGAAAGAGCCGAACAATTGGGGGTTGTATGATATGCTTGGGAACGTTTGGGAATGGTGTAAGGACTGGTATTCGGATCACATTCCATCATCCGTCGCCGTCGATCCGATCGGACCACCTGAAGGGAATCGCAAAGTGTTTCGAGGCGGTGGATGGAACTCACCTGCTAGATATCTCCGAGCTGCGTATCGTCACAACCACAGTCCTAGTCCGATGGCAAGTACCATGGGCTTCCGCCTCCTGAGTTCTGCTCGTCAGCCCAAGTGACGGAGTCGAAGTCAGGCTTGAGGCGAGAGGGGGGGGGGAGCGTAGGGTGCGGTGAAGCGGTCGGCCAAACATGGATTATGGATCCTCTGCCCACCAATCCACCATTCACATTCGGCTCTGTTCAACCCATCGACCGCGCAACCCACCATCGAGCACGGTACGTTCCGCGGTTGGTATTATCCTGGTGCGGTTTCTCTCCGCTCGTAAAATGGGCCTGTGGTTCGTTTTTGGATGAGGGCGATGGAAGGGCAAAGAGGCACGCCTCTTTATTTGATGAGCCTTCTGCCGGGCATGAAGGCGATCGATTGATGACGTGCGCGCACGGCCTCGGAGGACCGTGCTACGCGCTTCGATTGCTGCGTCTGTGTCGCTCGCCGAGGACAGTCCCTAAAAATCTTGATCTTTGCTGAGGAATTGGAATTCGACGCTTGGTTTCGCTGCTGCTTATTTGAAAACCGCTAAACTGCTAGCGGAGTGTTTATCGCGTAAGTCCCAAAGGTCCAAAATAGATGTCGCGATCCTCGGGGTCTGAATCCAAGCCGTTCCCGCCCCAAGTCCTTAGCTGCAAGCTTCTCGTCGATGGCTATAACTTGATGTATGCCATCGGATACGCCCAAGTCGCAGATACGCGGCCCAAAGCGCTCGAGTCTGGGCGGAATCGATTGATTGAATTGCTCGCTGAGCATCTTGGTCCCTTCGCGAATCAAACCTGCATCGTTTTCGATGCCGGGGATGTCGCCCCGAAAGGACTGCCGAAATTCTATCAAAGGCGATCCATCCACCTGCTGTTTTCTTCCGACTACCTCAGTGCCGATGAGTGCATTCAGGAGATCCTACAAGTTCACAGCAACCCGAAACGGCTCGTTCTGCTTTCGTCCGATCATAGTGTGCAGCGCAAAGGGACCGCTCGTGGTGCGACGATTCGAGACAGTGAGGACTGGAAGCAAGCGATAGAGTTATTGACGGATCGCGCACTTAATGACAAGCAGCCAGCCGAGGAAGCTTTGGATCCTTCCAAGCAAAACCCTAACCTATCGGCGAGCGATCGCGAGAAATGGCTTCGCGAATTCGGTTTCTAAGTCTATCCCGCATAGATTCCCAGGCGGGATGAAGGCAGATCGATTCGTCACCCTCACGCACGGCCTCGGAGGGCCATGCTACGGTGAGGCTAACGCACGAAGAGTCGTGAGTCCTAGTAGCAAGCGTCCACGGCTGCCACGACGACCATCGTGGCCCCAACAAGAAGCTTGCCCGAGGTTCCTAGCAGTCGGCCGACCATCGCACCGGTCCCGACTCGCATCCCCTGGTCGAGCGACTTGCCCTTCCAAAGCTCGCCGAGCCAAGCTCCCGCAAACGCGCCCGCTGCCCCCCCAAAGACCGCGCCGAGGATCGGACCTAGAATCGGGATCGGAAGGGTAAATATCGCCCCAAGGACGCTACCGGCCATCGTCCCTACGACCGCCAAGGCCATCGCGCGGCGGCTCGCACCCTGCTTGCCGGCGATCGCTGCCCCGGCTACGAACTCAAGCACCTCGCCGAGAATCGCTAGCACCACCAGGATCCCGATCCCGTAGATCCCGACTCCGGAACTGGCCGCCTCGGGAAAGAAATACGCGTAGATCGCTGTCACCACGACAATCAGCCAGTTGCCTGGCATCGACACGAGATTGGCCGACCAACTGGCCAAATTGGCTACGCACAAAAGCACCAGTCCTAGGATCCATATTCCAATGGACCAATCGAGCCATCCTGCAAGGTTGAACATGGTGTGTTACGGTTCGACAAAAGGGCGAATTGGCTTGAGTTTCCAAGCCTCATCGAAAAAGTCGGCTTGGACAATCTTCCCGGGCCAACGTCCGTTCGGAGCCGTCGTCGTATCGATCATCGCCCAATCGGGTAGCTTGGGAACCTGACGCGCATTGTTGAGGTAATCGTACTCGCGGTAAGTGAAACTGCTGTTCAAAACGACATAGCGCTCGGGCGCGAGCGGATTGGGGTAGATCATCAACGGCACATGCTTGTCCGAGGCGAGTTTCAAGCTTCCGAGTTCGATCGTGGTTTGGTCCCACTGCAGGGGAATTTTCGCAGGACCGGTCGCTTCGAGAACTTTCGCGATGGTCGGATTGCTTTTCGGATCGCCCCAAAGGATGAGGTTGTAGTTTTGGAAATCGCTATCCTTAAGCTCGTCCGAGGACTTGATCCGCGCGTCGCCTCGCATTTGGCGATGCCACTGCGCGACGGCTCGATCGAATTCGCTCTGCACCCATTGGTCGATGTTCGGATGGTGCCCTTGGGCGGTAGGTCGGACGAACAAAAAAGGTGCCATCAGCGCATCGTCGATGGGACCTTGGAGGCCATGCTTCTTGATCAGCTCCGTTGACTCCGGTTCGATCGGAGAGGCGATATTCCATACTCCATCCTGGATTTTGAAGGTCACGCGGAGCGACCCGTCGGACGAAGGCAACACGACAAAAGGATATCTCGCAGGCCCGATTCGTTTCTCGGCAATCATTCGTTTGTCGTTGATGTAGATGTTGATGGACCCGTGTCCGAGTTGACTTGCATCGCGGGCAAGCGTAAAGCGGGTGATTCCTCCATCGATTCCGATACTTATGGTGTTGGATTTGTTGGGAGCTTGTGGGTAATCGAAACTCGCTGTGATGCTCGCTGGCTCATGATGGTTTTCCAACGCGTCGAGCGTCACCCAAAAGGCTCGGTTGTAGCGCAATGTCGTCGTGGTAAAGACGACGTTGTCCTCTCGGCTCTCTTGGCGTTTGGATAGCAGACCGGATGCAGGATCGAGAATGCGAAGCCTTCGATCGATCTCCTTCTTGGCTTCGGGGGAGATCGAATGGGCTGTTTTGGGAGCGATGATATGCGTGAGCTCGAAGCGCTCTTCCTCGGGAAGTTCCCAACTGGCTTTGGCCATGATGTCGGCAGCCTGCTTTTGCTTATCGATCTGACCGCTGTAGGCGATCGTCGGGACCGAGCGCAAGTTGCGAACCCAAACAGGGCAATCGTGCATGGTCCATAGTTTCTCTTCGAACCAATAAGGTTTTAGCGCCTCGGATTGGAAGACTTTTAAAAAGTCAGGGGTCTCGGAGAAGCCTGCCCCGGGTGTGGCCGCAAACCAGCGGTCAGGGTAATGGACGGCAAGATGCCAAGCCGCCGCGCCACCCATGGAAAAACCCCTTATCGCAACCCGCTTAGGATCGATCGGGTATTGGCTCATCGCATGCTCGAGGGCTTCGAGGGTATCGACCTCTCCAGCCAATTTGTTGGCGTTGCAGTAGCGTCCAAAGGGATGGATCATCAGCACCCCTTCGTCGGGCAGCGGATCAAGGCTCTTCATGCGGGTCGAAAGGAATTGGAGTTCGAGACCCTTCTCGCTGCGACCTCGGCACCACACATCGGCCCGCCCACTTGCAGAAATCGAGGACTGGAAAACGACCCCATAAGGCTGAACCGTACCGTCGAGCTTCGAACGAAATCCTCGGACCGTGATGTAGGGCGAACTGACAATTTGCGTCCAGTAAGGAAAAGCATTCCCACGGAGCGCTTCGGATCGGCGGTTCCCTTCGTCGATAAGCTCTTTGGCCCGGGTGAAGTCGGCCGGCTCGAAGAAACCGTTTTCACTCAGAGCAAGCGACACGGCTCGATGAAAGATTTCCACATCAGGAAGGTATTTCTGAACCCTCGCTTCTTTCGAAGCGGAAAGTTCCTCGATCGACTTTTTCAGCACCTCAAGCGACTTGCTCAGCGATTCACGAACCTCGGCAGGAACCTCAATCCCAGGAGGGGGTACCGGCCGAATACTGGCGACTTGATTATCGGCCGGCCCGTCGGCAAGCGATCGAGACGCTCCGAATCCCATGAGCCCGAACATCCCCATGAGTCCAAAAAGCCCCCGTAAGCCAATGAATCCAAGACTCCCAACTGGATTTTGATTCCGCATGATCGGTCATTTCATTCGATGTGATCGCCAAAAACAAACGCACCATCAATATACTCCAGGCAATATACTCCAGGCCGGGTCTGGCGGCTCTAGGGGATCCAAGGCCCCTCAACCGGCTAAAAATAGATGAAATGCCTTAGCAATCCCCCCTAGGGACGTTGTATGCTTTAGAGTCTCCCAAGGAAATCCGACCTCCCCTTTGCGGATCGATCTGCCATGTTCCTGCGATTGCCCTCGAAACTCACCGAACTCCCAGCCACCGAACGAGCAGCCACCCAACGAGCAGCCACCCAACTTTGCATCCTCTGGGCCAGCGCCTTGGCCTTTTCGCACCAGTTTGCCTGGTCGCAGCAACAGGACACGGCGAAGTTCTTTGAGGAGCGGATTCGACCAAGTCTCGTTGAGCACTGCATCGCATGCCATGGTCCGGACAAGTCCGAATCGGGCTTGAGACTCGACCGGCCGGAGCTCTCTAAGCTCGGTGGCCAGTCCGGATCGCTCGTCGAGGCCCAAAAACCCGTCGAGAGTCTTTTGCTCCAAGCCCTTCGGCACGAGGGACTCGAGATGCCACCGAACAAAAAACTGCCCGATGAGCAGATCGAGGCCTTTGAAGCATGGGTCTCTGCCGGCGCACTTTGGCCAGAGTATGTCAAAGAGCTAACGGTCGCGACGGACCGAGACAAAATCCGCCAAGCGGACCGGGAGTATTGGTTCTTTCAACCGCTGAGCGATCCGGCCGTGCCTTCTTTGGGTTACACCAACCCCATCGATGCATTCGTGGCCCAGAAGCTCCAAGCCCAAGGTTTGAGTCTCGGTCAGAACGCTGACGAATCGGTTTTGGTCCGTCGGCTCTATTTGGATTTGCTCGGTGTCCCCCCAACGTTCGACGAGTTGCAGGAGTATCTTGCGAGTCCATCGCCGGACGCGGCAGAAGGGCAGGGCACAGAAGGCCAGAGCGCAGTAGGCCAGAGCGCAGTAGGCCAAGGCCGCTACGAACGGCTCGTCGATAAACTTCTGGATGATCCTCGCTACGGGGAGCGCTCAGGCCGATTCTGGTTGGATTTGGTACGGTTCGCAGAATCGGACGGATTCAAACAAGACGATTTTCGGCCCAGCGCGTATCGGTACCGCGACTATGTTGTCTCCGCGTTCAACCAGGATATTCCTTATGCCCAATTCATCGCCGAGCAGCTTGCGGGCGATGAGCTCGACCCGACGTCGGATCGCATGAATGCCGCGACAGGATATCTAAGGCATTGGATCTATGAGTACAACCAGCGCGATGTGCGTTCCCATTGGGACAATATCCTCAATGACCTGACGGATGTGACCGGCGAGGCCTTTTTGGGATTAGGTTTTTCCTGTGCCCGATGCCACGACCATAAGTTCGATCCGTTGCTGCAAAAGGACTACTATCGGCTCCAAGCCTTCTTTGCGCCGATCGAGCCACGGTACGATATTCCGTCGGATGCAACGAGTCTCGAAGCCCGCCGCGAAAAGCTCGAAGCTTGGCTCGAGTGCGCCGAGCCGGTTCGAACGGAGCTCGAGCAACTCGAGCGCGAGACGCGAATGAAAGTGGTCGAAGCGGCGATCGAGAAGTTTCCGCCGGATGTGCGACCTGCTTTGCGTAAAGCCCAAGCCGAGCGCGAGCCCGAGGAGCGATCGATCGCGGTGCTGGCTTACCTTCAGATCGCCAACGAGCTCAAGGGCTTGGACTTCTCCAAAAAACTCAAGGGCCAGGAGCTCGCGCAGTGGAAATACTGGAAGAAGCACGACGAAGAGCTCAAGAAGGGGATGCCTAAGGAGCCCGAGATGTCGCTGACGGTTCGCGACATCGGATCGCGCGCCCCGAAGGTCACCATCGTGGGCAGAGCCAGTGCTGGCGAGGTCCATCCCGAAGCTCCGAGCGTGCTTGGCGATCGATACCCTCTCGAGGTTCAATCCCAAGGGGAATCGACAGGTCGTCGATTGGCGTTGGCCCGTTGGATCACCGATCCTTCGAATCCGCTCGCTTGGCGAGTGATCGTCAACCGACTCTGGCAGCACCATTTTGGCCGAGGGCTAGTCGCCAACGCGAGCGACTTTGGTCGCTTGGGTGAACCTCCGACCCACCCGGAGTTGCTTGATTTCCTGGCCCAGCAGATGATCGAGCAGGGGGGGAGGTTCAAGTCCTTGCACAGGCTCATGGTGACCTCCCAAACGTACCGTCAAAGCAGTTATCCGCATGAGCGAGGGCAGGGACAAGCGATCGATCCGGAGAACCGTTGGTTATGGCGATTCGCGCCTAGGCGGCTCGATGCCGATCAAATTCGCGATTCGATCTTGGTCGTTTCGGGAACGATTGATCCGCGTAGCGGTGGGCCGTCGGACGCGAGCGACTCGAATCGCAGGAGCATCTACCAACGCGTGATGCGGAATTCTCCGAATGCCTTCTTAGCTACTTTCGACGCCCCGGACGCGAGCGTTTCGGTCGCCCGCCGCAACACAACCACCACCTCGTTGCAATCGTTGTTCTTGACCAATTCGGCTTGGATGGTGCGCAAGTCCGAGGGATATGCCAAGCGGCTTATGACCCAAGAACAAAACAGTCGTGCGCGCATCGAGCGGATGTTTCGAGAGAACTTGTTGCGGGATGCTACCGACGAAGAGATCCGATGGATCGAAGCGAGCATTGAGGAGCAAGGACCTAGCGATCCCTTAGGAGCATGGTCCGACGTATGCCAAGTTCTCTGGAACACCAGCGAGTTCCTCTACATCGAGTAGAGGGTCGCTACTGGTTCTTTTTCATGAAGCGTATTTCCGGAATTTTCATATGCTCTTACCATTGGCTCTGCGGTACATTCCAAGCGAACCATGGGAAGAAATGAATACCGAAGAGAATGGCACTGCTCTGGCTGTTTTTCGTGCTCGTGCTCGTGCTCGTACTCGATGCCGTATCTTCGATTACGAGTACAAGCACGATGGGATCCTGTGGTCGCGTAGGCCAGAACCAACGTTTACTGGGCTTATGCTGGACCAAAGCAGCCTAGGCTATTTGCCAGGTGCTGCCGAAGTGGCGGGGACGTTGTTGGATGCCCCGGGCACAATAGCCGCCGGTAGATTCGCCTCTCGGCGACGTCGCTCTTGAACTTCCGGTGGGATCTCGAGCAATGTATTTGGTACTCCAATTTCTTTGGTCAGTTCAAATGCATCGTAAAGTTCGCCGGTCGCCGTTCGGGATTCATAACGCAGTTTCATCCCATCGATGTGGATCACTTGGTAAAGTTGTGTGTCCTCAGCAACACGAACCATAAATTGCTTTTGGTCCAGGTTGTACATCTTCGGTCCACTAACCGAGACAACATAGATCGTTCCGATATGCTCATCGCGATGAGCAACCCCGATCGGAACGTTTCCAAGGGTCTCGACGTGGGGCGTTTCGAGTCCACTACGGCCGTAGGTGTGATCATGGCCTTGGAGCACCAAATCGACGTTGTACTTGTCAAGGATCGGCTTCCAAAGCGCGCGGACTTGGACGTTGTCCCGATCCTTTGCGGTCGAGAATACAGGATGATGGAACGTACAGACGATCCAAGGTGAGGTGTTCTCCGAGAGCGTCTTATCGAGCCATTTTGCCTGTTCCTCGAGTTGTAGGTTGCTATTCAAGACCACGAAGCGAGTATTTTGGTACACAAACGAATAGCAGGTCTCCTCAAGGCCTTGCGGGCCATGACTCGGAAGTGTGAATTGGGGGCGCCAGTGATGCGTGACCGAGCGACTGTTTTCCGGACCTTTGTGCATCTCGTGATTTCCAACCACAGGAACGTTAGGAATCGTCGCGTTGAGCCATGCACCTGCTCCGAACCACTCACCCCATTCACCGTCGGCCTGCGCCGAATTGATCAAATCACCAGCATGAAGCAGGAACTTGGCCTTCGGAGCATCGCTGTAAGCCTCTCGGATAACCCTCGACCACATCGAACGGACATCGTTTTGAGCGTCTCCGAAGTAGATGAAGGAAAACGGTTCTTGCTCTATTTTGGCCGTTTTGAATTGAAACCACTCGCTCCAATTCAACCCGTCACCAACACGGTATGCATATTTGGTTCCAGGGGTTAAATCCTTGAAGTTCACCGAGTGGTAATGGGCTGTACTGAGGTCCGTCTTGAGAGCAACTGATTCGGCATTGAGTCTCGTCGGATTCTTCGCGAACTCCGGACCCGAAGTTGCGACTGCAAGCTCAGCATAGGCCTTGCCGACATCGACGCTGGTTCGCCAAGTCACGCTTTGACTGTTCGTTGGGTCACCCGCCCATGTCAAAACGATTCGGTCCGGCATCAAGGTCGGATTGTACAACTCTGTGTTTTCCAACTTGCGAACTTTGGAGTGGCTATGCCCCTCCTGACCATCGTGTGCCGAGGATGAGCCTTGGAAGCAAATCAACGATGCTCCAATCGCAAGAACACTGCACCGTACGTTCACTCGCTTCGTATCCGTTCGCATCGCAGGCCGCCTTAAAAAACGATCTTGGAAAATCCACGCCACTCTAAACCCATTAGTTTAGCCGCCGTCGATTGGGTCGAACGTCGGTTCGGTGAATTTTCTATGCGACTGGCGTTAATTCGAGTCGATCGTCGAGAAAAGTGGGTGTTGCGACCATGATTTTTACCTCTGCTCGACGGAAATCGGGGATTCGATAAGCTTGATTTCGACAGGGATCGATATGGACTCGGCCTCAATTACGATGGATAATGACAGCTCTCTTGACACATCCCCCCGAGTTTGGTGCATACGGTCGTACCATGGATTCACATCCCCCATTCTCCCGTAGAAGCATGCTGCAGAATGCAGGGTTTGGCTTCGGGCTACTGGCTCTACAGGCCTTGCTGTCCGAAAATCGTGTTCTAGGCCTGAACCCAGACCCCACGAAATCCACCAACCACAAACCCCACCACCCTGCGAAAGCCAAAAGCATCATCTTCCTGTTCATGGAAGGTGGACCTAGCCATATCGATCTTTTCGACCCCAAACCGCGACTCGACGAACTCGCAGGCCAGCCCCTCCCACCGAGCTTCAAACCGATCATTACCCCCATGGGCGAATACAACGCCCCGCTGATGCCCAGCAAACGGGCCTGGAAACAACACGGAGACTCAGGCACCTGGGTCTCCGATTGGCTCCCTCATACCGCGCAGCATGTCGATGACCTTGCCGTCATCCGTTCCTGCTGGGGCAATGGCCTAAACCACTCCAATGGCGTGTGCCAAATGAACTCAGGCTCTACCCTGGGGGGGCGTCCGAGCCTCGGCTCTTGGGTCACTTACGGCCTAGGCACCGAAAACGAATCACTACCCGCTTTCGTCGTCATCGAAGACGACGACGGAAAAGTCATCAACGGGCCTCGCAACTGGAGTGCTGGGTTCATGCCCGCTGCTTATCAAGGCACTGCACTGCACAGCAACGGTGATCCCATCCGGCACCTCTCGACCCCGAATCCAACAAGCCCACAACGCCAAGACTCCAAACGCAAATTGATCGATGCGCTGAACCGAAAACATCAAGCGACCCGCTCGATCGACTCGGAACTCGAAGCCCGCATCCGCTCCTACGAACTGGCTTACCGGATGCAATCCCAAGCCCCTGAAGCGATCGACCTAGCTCAGGAATCCCACTCGACTCTCCAACTCTACGGCATCGGTGAAAAAGAGACCAACGTCTTTGGCCGCAATTGCCTCATGGCCCGTCGGTTGGTCGAAAGGGGTGTCCGATTCGTCCAACTCTACCACGGATCGGGAAGCCGATGGGACGCCCACTCTGGCATCGAAAAAAACCACTCGTCCCTCTGCCGAGCCTCAGACCGTCCCATCGCCGGCCTGCTGACGGACCTCAAACAACGCGGATTGCTCGACTCGACTCTGGTGATCTGGGGCGGCGAATTCGGTCGTACTCCCATGAGCGAAAAAGGGGACGGACGGGACCATAACTCCAACGGCTTTACTATGTGGATGGCCGGCGGTGGAGTTCGCGGTGGACAAACCATCGGCAGCACCGATGAAATCGGACTCCATGCCGTCGAGGATCGACTTCATGTGCATGACCTCCATGCGACGATCCTCCACCTGATCGGCCTGAACCACTGGGACTTGGTCTACTCGCACCAAGGACGCCCGGAACGGGCCACACAAAACGAAGGCCGGGTCTGCACCAAGATCCTCGCCTAATCCTCGGTACTCGTACTCGATGGCTGTTCGAACCGAGGCGATGCCGATGGTTGATCGAGGCGGTCGCGGTTCCTTGTGGACCAAAGGGCCGGATTGCTATCCTAAATCGCTTCGAGTACGAGTACGAGTACCGCGTTGCTGAGTACGAGTACGGGAAGACGCACGAACAAAGCATTGAACCGGAGTGCTCGATCGAGGGTTATGACTTGAGACTTTTTCTCCTCGCACAGGGTCAATGCGGTCGCTCTGACAACGCATCAGATTTCGTCGTACTCGTACTCAGCGAAGCGGTACTCAGTAAAACGGTACTCGTACTCGTACTCGATGGCTGTTCGAACCGAGGCGATGCCGATGGTTGATCGAGGCGGTCAGAGAGTCAGGACTGCGATAAGCAGTGGCGGTTTGCCATCGAAATCCCGCTGACGATCGCGCCGACGATCCCGACGAACCCTTGGTCGGTCCCGCACAAGAACAGATTGCCCAAGTGGGTTGTTCCGTCGAGTTTCTTCTCCGGCGCGCCGTAGACTGCGCCGTTGTCGTGCGAGGTGAATCGTCGAATGGTCTTAGGGGTGAACACATCGGTATCGATGACGTGACGGCGAAAGTCCGGAATGAAGCGCACGCACGAGGCCACGGCCGCGTCGTACCAATAGTACTTTTGACGCTGGTACTCGAGCTCCCCGAGGTTTGACCAGCGATCCGGATCGGCGATCGTGGTCAAGCGTACAAAGCCCGCCTCGAGGTTTCCTTCGTCCAAAGAGTACTCGTAATTGTTCGGCGAGCAGATGACCCCAGTCCGGACATCGCATAGGCTATCGCGGCATCGTTCCCAGTGGAATTTCGGGCTGTCGTTGTAAAAGACGATCGTCTTGTCAAAGCCTATAGCCGAGGGTTGGCAGTCCAAAACCGAGATCGATTCGACGAACGACATTTGACCGGCCTGCTGGACCTTCTCCTCGCTCAGATGGTCGCACATTCGGAGTGTCTCGATCATGCCGGCGCTCGAAAGAACCCGCTTGGCCGTCAGGATGGTTCCGTCTTCGAGTTCGACGGAGGCGACGTTTTGATTTTCGACATGGAGCTTGGCCACCCCGCTGCGGAGCTTGAGTTGTCCTCCGAGTTCGCGGAATCGGCGGACAAGATTTTTCAGGATCAATCGGACCCCCTTGTAGGGTCTTGCGAAGCCTTCGAGAAAAATGCTTCGGAACATGATGCAGAACTGCCCCCAGTCCATGTCGTGCTCTTTGGCGTTGCCGTACCACATTAAGGGACACAGGATCATCTCGATCAGGAGCGGATCGGAGAAGATCTCTTCGAGGATCTTGCGAGTCGAGCAGTCGAAGTCCTCCTGCTTGAGATCGTCGTAGTCGGCAAGAGTCGCCAAGAGTTTGGCGAACGCGTCTTTCTGATGGGGGAACTTTTCAGCAACTTGGTTTTGAAAGAATTCGATGTTGTTGTCGAAGCACAATTCGATACCGGGAAAGGCGATGCTCGAACCTCGCTGAGGGGCCAACTGAAAGTCGTCCCATCGAAACCGCAGTTGCTTGAGCAGCCTTGCCAAAGGCCCTTTCTTTGCGCCCCGCTGGGTGAAGTTGGTCATCGCATGGAGCCCGACATCGTAGTTTCTACCGTTGACCCGATAGAACGAGTTCAGGCCGCCGATTGTCCAGTGCTTTTCAAGAACGCACACACGATGGTCGTACATGGCAAGCCGGATGCCGGCGGCCAGCCCGCTCATCCCGGCTCCGATGATGATCGTGTCAAAATCGGTCTCGGTGCCCGAAGATTCCGAATGGGGTAACTGGGACATAAATTATTGGGGTTCGAGGACAATACCGTCGAACCAAGCGGTTCCTTCGGATCCGAACATTCCGATCGACACGATCGCTTCGCGAGCTTCGGGCGGGACTGGAAATTGACGCTCTTCGAGCTTCCAGGTACGGGTCCCCTTGAACCCGCCAACATAGTTGTATCCGATGCGGTTTCGATTGCTATCGAACCACTGGATAGCAACCGATGGAGATTTTTCTTTGTCTCGGCCAACCTTGACGTTCTCAAGTTTAATCCAAGCACCGAGCTTGATCTTCTTGACCACTCGGCCATCGATCGGGATGCCTTGGAGGAGCATGTTAGGCCACTGAGGATCGGTCCCTTGGAATTCCAACACGTATTTGCCCTCGGGTGCTTGCGGGTCCTCGAGTTGCTTGCATCCGAACTGGTAGTACCAACCCGGGATGTGGAATTCGCGAATCAAGGCTTCCTCGAAACTCGCATTGGCAAGCGCAGGACGCTTCGGGTCGGGTTGTACGGTGCGGGTCTTTTCTGCGTCGCCGGTCATCGGAACAAAGAGCGTGGGGGTCAGCGCCTCTTTTTCGAGTTTGTCCCCTTTCTTACGCATCAAATAGAGCATCTGCTGGTAACGCTCCCCGACGGGGATGACCATCAGCCCCCCGTCTTTGAGTTGATCGACCAGCGGTTTAGGGACATCGGCTGGCGAGCAAGTGACGATGATCTTGTCGAATGGAGCTTCTTCGGGCCAACCCTTGAACCCGTCGCCGATGCGGCAGTGGACGTTTTTGTAGCCGAGGTTTTCGAGAAGTTCCGTCGTTTGCTTACCCAGATCCTCGACGATCTCGATGGTGTAGACGTCCTGGACCAATGGGCTCAGGATCGCCGCTTGATAACCGCTCCCGGTCCCGATCTCCAAGACCTTGTCGGTGGCTCGTGGCGCAAGGGCTTCGGTCATCAGCGAGACGATAAATGGGCTGCTGATGGTTTGCGATTCGCCGATTGGGATCGCGATGTCGAGATAAGCTTGCCGAACGTACTTGGGGGGAACAAACTCATGCCGAAGTGTTTTTGCAACGGAGTCCAATACGCGCTGGTCGCGTATCCCGCCGGGGATCAGCACGTTTCGAATTAGGCGTTCGCGCTCGATCGCAAAGGGGTCCTTGGCATCGGGGGCTTGGCACCAAGCCGTCGCCCAGGAGACCAGGATGAGCCAGGCCGCTCCGGAGCGCAAGCCCACCGTGGCGGCGGCCGCTGAATTGCAGGCCGCCAAATAACTCGAACAGGAGGACTTGGTGCGGATCGAGTCAATCATTGCAAGCCTCATAAGCCTAGATCTAGGCCAGGAACTGTTACGACTTCGAGGAATCTAATCCATGCTGACGCGTTCGACATAATCGCCGGTTCGCGTATCGATCTTGATCACATTACCTTCTTTGATGAAACCTGGGACTTGGAATTCCCCACCGGTCTCGGTTTTGGCAGGTTTGGTCACGCTCGTAGCCGTATCGCCACGAACCCCAGGCTCGGTCTCGGTGACCTTCAGGGTCACGTGGGAAGGTGGGGTCAGGGTAATAGGATTGCCGTTGAACAAAACCATCGCAACGGGCATACCTTCTTTGAGGTACTTCCAATTGTCGTCGACTTGTTCGGCCGTCAGTTCGTATTGCTCGTAGGTCGCATTGTCCATGAAGACGAATGTGCCGGCTTGGTTGTAGAGGAACTGGGTTTCAAGTTCTTCGACGTCTGCGACCTCGAGATCGTCTCCACCCTTGAGGGTCCGGTCCAGGACGGTGTTGCGGATCAAGTTCTTCAGTTTGCACTTGTACAACGCGTTGCCCTTGCCAGGTTTGACAAAATTGACTTCGGTCAGCAGGTAGGGTTCGCCGTCGATTTGTACTTTTAAGCCTTTTCGCAGATCGCTGGTTTTGTAGGTGGCCACTGTGTTTCCGTTTTTCTAATCGCTGGGGATCGAGGATCGCTTGGACAGGGAGACTGACGAGAGAGGGCATTTTAGGGACTCTTTTTTAAGTTGTCTTGCCCCCAAAATCCACAAATCCAAGGATTTCGACGCCGAAAATGCACGAAAAACGAAGCGATGTTGCGTTCTAGACGTCCGATGCGGTTACCATAGAGATCTGTCGAGACCTCAAATCGCCCGTTTCCTCAAGCTTCAGGACCGTGAGCTAGGCATGAGTTTGGATCGCGTGCTGCAACCCCTGGTAGCCTGCCTGGGCAACCCAGTCGGGGGCAATCCGACGCAGTTTGTGATGACCAGACTGGCTCGAGAGGCGGAATTGGATTGGCGGTTTTTTACCTCCCAGGTCCCACCGGAACTCTTCGAGACGGCCTTTCGTGGAATCCAAGCCCTAGGAATGTCTGGTGTCGCCATTCTTCCGCCGTTCGAGACGAGCCTCAAGCCGTTCCTCGACTCGATTTCTCCCCGTGCCCTTGCCCTGGGTAAGGTCCAAGTCGTCAAATGGGAATCCGACCAATGGACAGGCGACGAGACGATCAGCACCGCGATCCTCCGCGCCTTGACCCACCGAATCTGCGCCCAAGCCGTCTCGGCCCATGTCGCCCCGGATGCGCAAAACGCCAATGACTCATTCACACCGCAGTCGATCGGGGTGATCGGCAGCATGGCTCTTGCCAACGCACTGCAACTGGCACTCGTCGACATTCCCGGCGACTACACGGTCCTGCGCTTCGACGAAACATTAAAACACGCCAAAGTCCTTCCCCCGGCGATTCCCATCGATCCACTCTCGGCCAATCCTCAAGCCCCCGCCAATGCTAAATCGCACACCGAGCGCTCGGATTTGACTACAACCCTTGATCCGTCCCTACCCGAGGGCTCGTCCCTCCGGAACAACTTCAACCCAGAGTCTGACCCTGTGCATCGCAAGGCTCTCGACCCGGCGCATTTGTCCGACCACATGATGCAGCCCGAGAACTCCGATCCTTCTTCGCATAGCGGCGAGGACGAACTGGTGCTGAAGGACCGGCCCCTGCGGGCCCTGATCATCGAGCACTTCGATTCGCTCTCGAGCAGCAGCCCTCAAGCCCGAAACCGCTTGCTCAAAGCAACAAACTTCGTCCAGCAACCGTTTGCCATTTTTGTACCACCCGCCGACGGCTGGACCGAATCGATCAAAGATCGATCGCGATGGATCGAACAACTCGAGGCGCATGGAATTGGATGGATCGAGGAGATCGAAGTTCTGACACATCAATACGCCATCAATTTTGAATTTTGGAGCGGATACGAAGCTCCTTTGGATTCGATTCGTGAATCACTCGAAGAGTACTTGCAATGGTAAACCGTCGCGCATTTTTGACCCAATCGGCCAACGGATTCGGCGCCGTGGCCCTGAGTGCTTTGCTTTCGGAGTCCGAGCGTTCGGCTGCCCAAGAACCGCTTTTGCAAGAACCGGCTCCTCTGGATCGCAAGTATCATTTTCCGCCCAAAGCCAAGAGTGTTATTTTTCTCTACATGGACGGTGGGCCCTCGCAAGTCGATACGTTTGACCCGAAACCCTTGCTGACCGAGTACAACGGCCGAAATCCTGCCGAGCTCTTCGAGGTCGCCCCGACGCAGTTCAACAACAACGGAACCCTCCTCGGGAGCCTTTGGAAATTCGATAAGCACGGTCAGAGTGGAATCGAGATCAGCTCGCTGTTTCCCAACATCGCCAAGCATGCCGACAAGCTTGCTGTGGTCCGATCGATGACTTCGAAGTTCCCCGAGCACACCTCAGCGAACTATTTTTTGCATACCGGTGCAGGACTCCAGGGACGTCCAAGCATGGGTGCATGGGTCACCTACGGCCTAGGCTCCGAATGCCAGGACTTGCCCGGTTATGTCGTTCTCAATGGGGGACTCATCCCGCCCGGTGGCCTGGATTGCTTCGGTAACGGATTCCTGCCAGCAACCTTCCAAGGCTCTGTGCTGCGGCCCAGCGGAAACAGTCTTGCGAACGTTCGTCCTTTGGAACCCACACCGCAATTGCAGCAGCATAAGCTCGAGTTGCTCCGTCAACTCGATCGCCAAACCATCGAGCGGTTCGGTCAGCACGATGCGATCGAATCGGCAATCGCCAACTACGAATTGGCCTTCAAAATGCAATCCGCCGTGCCGCAGGTTTGCGATATTTCCCAAGAGACTGCCGCGACGCAAACGATGTATGGATTGGACCACGAATTCGGGCCGACGAAGATCTTCGCACGCGAATGCCTTATGGCCAGACGCTTGGTCGAACGCGGAGTTCGTTTCATCCAACTGACTTGCCCGAGCGTCGGTCATGATCGATGGGACCAGCACTCAAATCTCAAGGCAGGGCACGAGCAAAATGCCAAAGCGGTCGATCAGCCGATCGCAGCGCTCCTTGAGGACCTCCAACAGCGCGGGCTACTCGATTCGACCATGGTCATCTGGGCCGGCGAATTCGGCCGCACGCCGTTCGCTCAAGGTGCCGATGGTCGGGACCATAACCCGTTCGGGTTTTCCATCTGGATCGCCGGTGGTGGAATCAAGGGCGGGATCGTCTACGGAGCGACCGACGAGTTTGGATACAAGGCCATCGAACGCAAAGTCGAGATGCACGACCTCCACGCGACGATGCTCTACTGCCTGGGCTTGGATCACACCCGGTCGACCTTCCGATTCGGTGGGAGAGATATGCGATTGACCGACGTCCACGGCAACGTGCTGTTTGACTTGATAGCCTAAAGGCATGACGACTGACCCATAGGGAGATTTCTCTGCGATGCGACCCGATCCGATCTTGCGACTCGATTTTCCCATCTTGCCCATCCGATACGATTCGCTCAAGCCGCTCATGCGTTGGCTTGCTCTGTGGCTCTTGGCATGCGGAGTTACAATCGCTCCGGTGTGTGCCGAGAGTCCCGTCGGCCCGACTGCCAAATCACCGAATATCATTTTGATCTTCGCCGACGATCTTGGGTTTGGAGACTTGGGTTGCTATGGTCAGAAGCGATGGAAGACCCCCAACATCGACTCGATCGCAAGCCAAGGGGTGCGGTTCACCGATTTTCATTCCTCGCAACCGGTTTGCTCAGCTTCGCGCGCAAGCCTTCTTACGGGTTGCTATGCCAATCGGATCGGCATCCATGGCGCCCTGGGGCCAGCCGCGATGAACGGGATTCACGATGACGAAGTGCTCGTCTCGGAGTTGCTCAAATCCAAGGGCTACAGAACCTGCGCCGTTGGAAAATGGCACTTAGGGCACCATCCTCAATTCCTGCCGCTCAAGCACGGATTCGATCGCTATCTAGGGCTCCCTTACTCGAACGATATGTGGCCCCACGGACCGGTGGTCAAACCTAAAACTTTCCCCGAACTCCCCTTGATTCGCGGCGATCAAATCATCGATTCGGATGTCGACGCCCTGGACCAATCCCGACTGACCGAGCAGTACAGCGACTTTGCTCTCGAGTTCCTTGAGGATTCCAAAGACTCGCCGTTCTTTCTGTACTTTGCCCATACTTTCCCCCATGTACCGCTTTATGCCGCAGAGAACTTTCGCGGCAAATCCGGGGGTGGGATCTATGGAGATGTCCTCGAGGAATTCGATGCGGTCGTAGGTCGCATTCTCGGATTCCTCAAAGACAACGCCCTTGAAGAAAACACGCTGGTCCTCTTCACAAGCGACAACGGACCTTGGCTGACCTACGGCGACCATGCCGGCAGCGCAGGGCCATTGCGCGAAGGGAAAGGAACCGTCTATGAAGGTGGAACGCGGGTTCCGATGCTCGCTAAATGGCCCGGTCGGATTCCAGCGGGCAGAGTCCAAGACGCCACGGCCATGACGATCGATATTCTCCCGACCATCGCCAATTTCGTCGGCGCAGAACTCCCCTCACACCCCATCGATGGCTTGGACATCGCGGATCTGCTGGCATGCAAACCAGGTGCGACCTGCCCGCACGAAGTCTTCTACCATTACTACCGACAAGGGGAGTTGCAAGCGATCCGAAGCGGTGACTGGAAGTTGATGCTGCCCCACGATGTCAATTGCATCGTGCCCGACAAACTCGGCTCGGACGGCAAACCTGGCCAATCCAAAATGCGCAAGATCACCGAACCGGAGCTCTATCATCTAGGGCAAGACATCGGGGAGACGACCAATCTTGCCGCAAGCCAACCGGAAGTCCTCGAACGGCTCTTGGTACTGGCGCAAGTCGGCCGAAAGGAACTCGGCGATTCGCTGACGCAGACCAAAGGCACAGGCATTCGGCCATCTGGAAAAAAGGATCGATGAAACACGTAGGCTATTTGGGTGCAAGCGAGGGCTGGTACTGTCGAGATTTGCAGCGAGCTGCAGGGCTTGGGCACTGGCCCGAACCCGTAGCGATAGAGCCATTGGCTTTTGCGGATCTTCAGGTCGCCTACCGAGGGGGCCCATCGAGTCAGTTTTCTGCAAGTGCCGATATCCAATCGAACGCGTGCCATGCCTTGATGGTGCGAACCATGCCGATCGGGTCGCTCGAGCAGACGATCTTCCGGATGAACGCGCTGCATGTGGCCCAAAGCAATGGGGTCCGAGTGGTCAATCCCCCGAGGGCGTTGGAAATCGCCATCGACAAATGGCTCACGCTCGAGACGGTCCGCCAGCATGGGCTAGCGATCCCGCGGACCGTCTGTTGCCAGAGTCGCGATCAAGCCATGGAGGCTTGGGAAAGCCTCGGAAGGGATTGCGTCGTCAAACCGATCTTCGGTGGAGAGGGACGAGGGATTTTGCGAGTCAGCGATCCGGATATGGCTTGGAGGGTCTTTACCACACTCGAACAACTCCGGGCGGTCCTTTATTGCCAGGAGTTCCTTCAAGGTCCAGGCTATGATTTGCGATTGCTGGTCATTGCCGACGCGATATTTAGTGTCAAGCGAATTGGGCAAGGGGACTGGAGAACCAATGTTTCCCGAGGGGGGAAGGCCGAGCCCCATGAGCCGACTTTTGAGCAAATGCAGATCGCCTTTAAGTCCGCCCGCGCCGTCGGCGCCTGGATGGCCGGTGTGGATCTGCTTACCGATTCCCAAGGTCGTGATGTGGTGCTCGAGGTCAATGCCGTCCCGGGGTGGAAAGCCACAGCCAAGGCTCTCGATACCGACATCGCACGCGTGGTGCTGGAGAAACTCCTCTGGGATACGGTTTAAGAGCATACCACGGAAGGCAGATCAACCACGGAAGGCAGATTAACCACGGAATACTCAGAACACACGGAAGGCGGATTAACCGCTGAATACCTAGAAGGCGTGGGGAGAGAGGGGGTTTGATTCCGTGTGTTCGGTGTGTTCGGTGGTGATATTCTTAAAACCTGAGGCAACCGGCGGTTTTGATCGCCGATAAACTGGGGTCCAGGCTATTTTTGCCGAGGACCCTGGTACAGGGGAACGAGCCAAATCGGTTAGAATATGGGGATTGTTCGACGTACAATGGCCTGACGAACTGTTCCGATAAGGCCCATGTGGGACTGGGAGCAGATCGCATCAGAGGGTATTCCAAGAGGGTACATAGCCGATGGCAAAGGTATTGGACTGGCGCAGATCCGAAGATCCTGCGGACTTCATCCACCAAGCCGTTCAGGCATTGACCGAAGGCGCCTTGGTGGTCGTTCCTACCGACACTTGCTACATCGCCCTTGCCAGCGGGCTTCAAAGCCAAGCCGTCGAGGCGTTGTGGGATTTCTGCGGGCCGGGTCCAACGGGACTTTATCTAGTCCCTCGCTCGGCCGAGGAATCTGCGGATTTTATCCCAAGCTTCAGCCCTGGAGCCTTGCGGTTGGCTCGCAAGGTTTGGCCTGGGCCACTGATCATCCAGCACGGAAACGGCTCGCATGCGAGCACCATCGATTGCTTGAGCGATTCGACCCGTCGCAGGCTCCAGACTGAGGATCACCAAGTTCGGCTTTGGCAACCGGGCAACGAAATACTCGGACACATCTCCCGACTCTTTTCCGGACCCCTCGTCGGCGGACTGCCGATGGGCAAACAACCTGAGGGCAAACAAGGAGTCATCACGGAAGTCAGGCAGTTGCCAGAACCCAACGAAGGGGAGCTTGTGGTCATCGATACCGGACCGATCGTTGGAATCGGAGCGCCGACGGTTGTAGGGATCGACGGGACCGTCGGTCGGATCCTCGTGCCAGGGGTATTGGTCCCCGAGCAGCTCCAAGCCCTCTCGCAGTTGCTCGTTCTGTTGGTTTGCACCGGAAACACATGCAGATCCCCGATGGCTGCTGCGTTGATGCAAAAGAAAATCCTCGAGCGATTCGGTGGTACCGCCGATTCGATTCCCATCGCCGTGACCTCCGCAGGTGTCAGCGCCATGGGGAACGATCCTGCCTCGAGTGGAGCCCGACAAGCGATCCGAAACTATGGGTTGAATCTCGAGAGCCACCAAAGCACCCCGATCCAAGAGTACATGGTTGAGCAAGCCGATTTGGTGCTCGTGATGGGATTTCGGCACCGTAGCGTCCTGTGCTCGCAGTGGCCTGAATATGCCGACAAAGTCTTCATGCTCGCAGGGGATCAAGGCGATATTTCCGACCCGTTTGGCGGTCCGATCGAAGTGTACGAGCATTGCGCCAAGCAAATAGACCGTCATACTTCCACCTGGGTCGACCGATTCGATCCCTCCTCAGTCATTCGGTGGGAAACTCGAGTATAGTACCAATCCAGCGCAGCGGATCGAATTTCCTCGCACTCGCACTCGCACTCGCACTCGCACTCGCACTCGCACTCGTACTCGTACTCGTACTCGTACTCGTACTCAGTGAAACGGTACTCGTACTCGACGGCTGTTCGAACTATGTCGAGGCCAATCGGTGATCCAGTAGGTAGCGGTTACTTGCGTACCAATAGGCCGGATTGCTATACTAAAACGATTCGAGTACGAGTACCGTCCGCCACGGCGGACTGAGTACGAGTACCGCGATGCTGAGTACGAGAAGAAGCACGAACAAAGCATTGGCCCGAAGTGCACGGTCGAGCGTTTTTGACTTGCGTTCAGTTTTATAGTCGCGCTCGGTCAATGCCGTCTTAAGTTTCGAGCTGAAGCACCTCTAGTGGGAGTTCAAGTATGCGAATCGCCGTAGGAAGCGACCATCGCGGTTATCAAATCAAAGGCAAATTGATCACGTTGCTTATGGCCGACGGCCACGAAGTCGTCGACTTCGGGACCGATAGCGATCAACCTGTCGACTACCCCGACTTTGCGGTGGCTGTGGCTAAGCAGGTAGCGCAAGGGCTCGTCGAACGCGGGATTCTCATCTGCGGAAACGGTTTCGGGATGGCGATCACCGCCAACAAATTCCGAGGTGTACGCGCTGCGACTTGCGCCGACGAGGTCATGGCCGAAATGTGCCGACGTCACAACGACGTCAATATCCTCTGTCTGGCCGGCGATCTGATCGGTGATCGACCCGTCAGCGACTTGGTACGCATTTGGCTCGCTACCGAGTTCGAAGGTGGCAGGCACCTGCGCCGTCTGGAAAAAATCCTTTCGATCGAAAAAACAACCCCCGAAAAAACAACCCCCGAAAAAATAACCTCTGGAAAAAATACTGCAGGCTCGTAATGCGCGTCGACTCCCACCACCACTTCTGGAACTACTCGGCTGAGCAATACGGTTGGATCAGCGAGAAAATGCAGGTCCTGCGCCGCGACTTTGCCCCAAAAGACCTGCTGGCACAAACCGAGTCGACCCACATCGATTACGTCGTCAGCGTCCAAGCCCGCCAGGAAATCCAAGAGACCCGATTTCTACTCGACTATGCCGAAAAGAACTCGTGGATCCGTGGAGTCGTCGGCTGGGTTCCTCTGGCCCAGCCTGCCATCGCCAAAGTCCTCGATTCCTTCCAAGGTCAGGCGCTTTTGAAAGGCGTTCGGCATGTAGTCCAAGACGAACCGGACGAAAAATTCCTCGACCGAGAGGACTTCAACGCAGGGGTCCGTTTGCTCCGATCCTTCAAACTCGTCTACGATCTGTTGGTTTTTGGCAAGCAATTGCCGATGACGATCCGGTTCGTCGACAGGCACCCGAACCAGCCTTTCGTTCTGGATCACATCGCCAAGCCCGTGATCGAGGCAAACAAGTTCGATAAGCAATGGGAAAAGGACTTTCGGGAACTAGCCAAAAGACCCAATGTCGATTGCAAATTCTCGGCCCTGGTCACCGAGGTCCGGGACCCCGAGTGGAACGTCGAGCTGCTCAAACCCTACTGGGATGTCGCCCTGGAGGCCTTTGGTCCCGATCGGCTCATGTTCGGGAGCGACTGGCCGGTCTGTCTGCTCCGCAGTTCGTACGCCGACTGGGTCGCCGCGGTGAGCGTCCTGGCCAAGGATTTAACCCCCCAGCAGCAAGCCAACTTCTGGGGTGGAAATGCGAATCGAGCATACCACTTGGGCCTCTAGCGATTAGACTTTAGCGGTATGAACACCGACCCGATCGCCGAAAACTCGGCGACCAATACCGCTTACCAATCGCTCAGTTTCAGCACCAGTCCCTGGCTGGTTTTAGCATCGGTTTTGGCCTGCGCCATCTGCTTTGCCCTCTCATGGCTTGCGATCCGACGCAGCGGTTACTCCCGAGGGATTATCGGTTTGGAGCTCCTCCGATGCGGAGCGGTCTTGCTGGGCGCAATCCTGCTGAACCAACCCGAGTGGATCCAAGACTTTCGCTCCACCCAAAAACCGACCTTCGCCATCCTCGTCGATCGCTCGCCGAGCATGCAGACCCAAGACGTAGTGATCGACAAGAAAGCCACTTCGCGGCAATCGGCAACCGAGGCGATTTCTAAGCCCGAGTCCTGGAGCGAATTGTCCAAAATAGCCAACGTCGTGATCAGCGACTTCCCCCCCCAAGGCGTTGTCGATGGAACCGATCTTTCGAGTCCCCTTGGCTCTGTCCTGGACAATGCCTCAAACGTCATGGGGGTCTTGGTCGTCTCCGATGGAGATTGGAACGCCGGAGCGCCACCCGTGAGCGTTACTTCCCGATACCGAACTCTCGGAACTCCGATCTTCGCCATGCCCATCGGATCCCCGACGAGACTCCCAGACTTGGAACTCCTGAGCATCGACACCCCAACCTTTGGGATCGTCAAGAAAGGGGTTCGCATTCCCTTTACCATCGAATCGTCTCTGCCCCGCGATGTCGTATCGACCATTGTCATCAATACCTCTGATGGCGAGCGTTTGACCAAAGAGGTTCGTGTGCGCGCCATGTCCCGCACCTCCGATGCAGTCGTCTGGACTCCGAAGACCGAAGGGGACTTTTCGATCAACGTCGAAATCCCCGAACACTCCGAAGAGACAATCACCACGAACAACGCAGCCTCTTCGCCGATCTCGATCCGCCAAGAGAAACTCAAAGTGCTCGTCATCGACTCGCTACCTCGTTGGGAGTACAGGTACCTTAGAAACGCCCTGTCCCGCGATCCAGGTGTCGACGTCTCATGCTTGCTCCTCCATCCAGATCTCGACCGTGTCGGTGGGGGGAGCAAAGACTACATCAAAGAATTCCCAGCAACTCTCGAAGAGCTTTCCAAATACGACGTCGTCTTCCTCGGTGATGTCGGAATCGATAAAGGGCAATTGACCCAAGAGCAATGCCAGATGATCCGTGGCCTCGTCGAATTTCAAGCCAGCGGTTTGGTCTTCATGCCCGGCTCCCAAGGCAGCCAACACAGCTTAGTGGAAACACCCCTCGAACCTCTCATGCCCGTGGTCCTCGATCCGACGAATCCCGACGGAATCGGAACCCGAAACGCCATGCGCATGGAGCTGACCGAAGCCGGACGCAAAAGTCTCCTGACCAAACTCGCCGATACGGCCGAAGACAACGTCGATGTCTGGATGAATCTGCCGGGCTTTCAATGGCACGCGGCCATCGCGCGAGCCAAGGCGGGAGTCGAAGTCTTGGCTGTCCACGAAACGGCGACGGGGGAACAAGGTCGCATGGCCCTTTTGGCAACCAAAACCTTTGGAGCTGGCAAAGTCCTCTTCATGGGCACCGACGGCGTTTGGAGATGGCGTAAAGGGGTTGAGGACAAGTACCACTATCGGTTCTGGAGCCAGGTCGTCCGCTGGATGGCTTACCAACGCAACATGGCCAAAGGCGAATCGATGCGGTTCTATTTTTCTCCCGACACTCCGAGCATCGGACAGACATTGACCCTGCGAGCCAACGTCATGCAGACCAGCGGCGAACCCCTGACCCAGGGAGACGTCACCGCCCGCATCGAATCCCCATCGGGCAAATCGCAATCGATCAAACTCGCAAGCGGTGGTTCCGAAAGCTGGGGATCCTTCGAAGGCCGCTACGAGACCGCCGAACCGGGAACTCACAAAGTCACGCTCCTGTGCAAACAGACTGCCGAGTCGCTCGAGACGAGCTTCTTCGTCCAAGGAGTATCGCGAGAGAGAATAGGACAAGCAGCCCGACCTAAAGTCCTCGACGAGCTTGCGAGGCTTACCGGCGGAAAGTCCCTCTCGCTTCAAGAACCTAATCAATGGATGGACGCCATTCGCATGGCTCCCCAACCACCCTCGACCATCCGACGGATCCCTCTTTGGTCCCACCCGTGGTTGGTCGCACTGATGGTTGCGTTACTGACGGCCTTTTGGATCGGTCGAAAAGCGATCGGATTGATATAAACAATGTCTGACCCCCAGAGCTTCGAAATTTTTCAGAGTGTTGAAATTTTTCATTCCTGGGATCTCTACGACAACATCGTCCGCAACAATTGGATGATGCATCGCCAAATGGCAAGCGTCATTCAAAAGGTCGCTTTGGAAATCACCGGCACCCAGAGCGCGACCCCAAAGCTACGTGTTTTGGATCTGGGGTGCGGCGACGGCGCGATGGCTCGAAACGGCCTGAAAGATTGCCCTGTTGAAAAGTACGTTGGAGTCGATCTTTCGCAAGAAGCCCTCAGGAACCTAGCGGCCAGCCAAGGGCTCGGGTCGAACGTCCAAGTCCTCCACGGTGATATCGCCACGTCCATCGAAGAACTCCCTCCAGAGGCCTTCGACCTAGTCCTGGCAAGTTATTCTCTGCACCATTTTGAGTCGGCTCAGAAAAAATCGATCTTGAACCAGATTCGCAGGCTCCTGAGCACCAACGGAGTGTTCCTCTGGATCGATATCGCAAGGTTGGATCGTGAGGATCGGTCCGGTTTTATCGCTCGAATCGAGCAGGAGATCCAAAGCCGATGGATTCCTATGCCCAGCGAACACCGCCATGACGCGATCGAACACATTCGAAACTATGATTTTCCAGAGCAGGAATCCTGGATGATCGATACTTGGGATTCCAACTCCCGTAACCATCGATCCTCAGGCAATCCGATCGAATACCGCGATGCCTTTTACATCGCCCTGCGATTGGCCGCTGGCTGAGATCCTCTCAGAGTATCACCACCTGCCTAACCACCTACCTAAACAGATACCCCGCCGCTCCTACCGGATGTACCGATGCCAGCGAATACCCTTTCGAAATTGCTTGCCCACACACTAGCCGCCTGGACCCTTTTCGTTCCGCCGTTGGTGCTCGGGACCGACGACCAACCCGATCCGGCCAAAGACAAATCGCCCGGGCATTCGTTCCATGCCGAGGTGTTCAACGAAGGCCCCCGCCAAGCGGCCTACCTGATGCAGGGGATGGGCAACGTCCATTGGAAGATCTCCACCGAGAATCCCATGGCGCAACGATTCTTTGATCAAGGCATCGCGCAGTTGCACGGGTTTTGGTACTTCGAAGCCGAGCGATCGTTTCGCCAAGCCGCCGCGATCGATCCAGACCGCGCGATCCACTACTGGGGCATCGCCCGAGCCAACGTCGAAAATCCCGAACGGTCCGCCGGCTTCATCGAGCAAGCCGTCAAGCGGATCGAGAAATCCAGCCCTCTGGAGCGGCGGCTCATCGAGGCCTGGAGCAGGCGAGTCAAGGACTGGCCTAAGCCACCTGAGGACAAAAAGGACCCTGAAAAAAAGGATGCCGACAAAAAGGACTCGGACAGTAAAGACGCGAAAGATGCTCCGAAGAAGGACCCCAAGGGCAGCAAGAAGAAACCAGCCGTCAGCGATGAGGTTCGCGACAAACGCAAAGAGCGTTTCAAAACCTACGCTCGCGAGCTCGATGAGATCGTGCAAGACTACCCCGAGGAGATCGAACTCAAAGCCATGCTCGTGCTGCAGCTATGGCAAAACCAAAGCCAAGGGCACGATATCCAAAGCTACACGGCCATCGACTCGATGCTCGAGGAAATCTTCCGACGCAACCCGCGCCACCCCGCTCACCATTTCCGAATCCACCTGTGGGATTACCGCAAAGAGAAACTCGCTCTGCGGGCTGCAGCCGAATGCGGACCGAGCGCGCCGGGAATCGCCCACATGTGGCACATGCCTGGCCATACCTATTCACGACTCCATCGCTATGCCGATGCGGCTTGGCAACAGGAAGCCTCAGCGCGCGTCGATCATGCGCACATGATCCGCGATCGGGTCATGCCCGACCAAATCCACAACTATGCCCACAACAACGAGTGGCTGATCCGCAATTGGTTCAACATCGGACGGCCTTCGGCAGCCGTCTCGTTGGCCAAGAACATGATCGAGCTGCCAAGGCACCCGAAATTCAATTCGACCACCGGAAACGGCAGCTCGAACCTCGGTCGACAACGGCTATTGCAGGCGATCCGAACCTACCGACTCTGGCCCCAAGCCGCCGAGTTGGTCGATAGCGTCTATTTGAAAGCGGAAGAAGGAACCTCGCGGGCTGACGAGGTCCAAATGCTGCGAGGAATCGCTGCCTTTGAAACCGGAAATAAACAACAAGCCGAATCGATCCTTCAAGGCATGAAAGAACTGCGACGGAGTCTGCTCATCGAAGTCGAAGCGGCAGAGCCAAGCGGTCAGCCCGCCAAACATCTGCCCCCGAAACTCCTCGAACCTGCCGAAGCTCCCAAAGATGCCTGGGGGGAAGAACGGGATCTCCCCTTTGTCGATCGCGTTACCCAAGACTACGACGAGGAAAAGTCCAAGGATAAAACTCAGGAGCAAATCGATCGGCTCAAGCAGACCCACGATAAAAACTACCGAAGCTATCGACTCGCCGGATACATCAATACGCTCGAAGCGTACGCAGCAGCCAACCGTGGTGATTTTCGAGAAGCCCTCTGGCGCTCGAGCGAAGCCAGAGACACCATCGATCTTTGGCAACGCATCGCTTGGGCCCAAAGCGCAGGTGAACATGCGATCGCAGTTCGCAAAGCCCGAGATGGATTCAACGGCGCTGAAGGTGAGGTCTTGCCCAGTGCCTCGATGGCAATCGTTGCCCATCGGGGCATTGAAGCCAACCCGCAATCCAAGGAGCTAGAAAAGTGGCAGCAGGATCGCAAGCGAGCGCTCGAAAGGTGTGCGAAACTCGCCTGGGCCAGCGAACCGGGTATCCAAGCGATCGATCAAGCCAAGCAGATCTCCGGGACCGTCGCCCCTGAAATCATTTGGGATACCCAAGCTCCGCAGGTCAAAGACCTCGGGGATCGACCACCGCTCGACTCGCTCGGACCCGTGCGTTGGACACCTCCTGTCGCCCCTTCTTGGAGCCTCGGTGCCCCTGAGTTCCAATCCCAAAAACCGTTGGCCAGTTCCGAGCCGCCGGCGCAGAGCATCGGATCCTCCTCGAGTCTCCGGGGTAAGCCCTACGTGATGATCCTCTACCTTGGATTCGGTTGCTTGCACTGCACCGAGCAGCTCAAAGCGTTTTCGCCCAAGGTCGCTGAATTCCAAAAAGCAGGGATACAACTCGTCGGTATCAGCACCGAGGATGAATCCTCGCTCCGCGAAGGACTCAAACGATTCGACGGAACCATGAACATCCCATTGCTGGCGAATTCCGATTTGGATGTCTTCAAAAGCTTCCGATGCTTCGACGATTTCGAGGGCCAACCACTCCACGGAACGATCCTCGTCGACGGCCAAGGTCGAATTCGCTGGCAGGACATCGGGTACGAGCCGTTTACCGATGCAGACTTTTTGCTCGGCGAGGCCAAGCGATTGATCGACACACCCGTCGAGCCGAAATAATTCCAATCCGTCCGCATCCCTGTCCGTTTTATGATCTCCAATCTATAAATCTCCGATCCGGCGGCCACTTCATGCTATCAAGACCAAGCTCATTTGTTGACCCGCTAGGATCGCTCGCCTGCTGCATTTGGCTCGCACGTCAAGCACCGCTCGCACTGCTTGCCGGAATCCTGGTTAGCTCGGTGCTCGGTCAAGACAACCTTCCATCGCAAAACAATCTCTCATCGCAAGAACAGAGAGCAGGGCAGACCCGCACGAGCCAGGATCCAACGGAGCTTCGTCATTGGTTGGAGAGTATGGTCTGGCACCATAACTATTCACGAGAGGAAATCATGCAGGTAACGGGACTTGCGCCCGACGCCCTCGACCAAGCGCTTCTGAAATGGAATATTTCGCCCAAGACCAAGCCTCTTGCGGAGGTGGACCCTCCGATTTTCGTGCTTCCTTATCCAGGGGGAAGGCATCCACGAATCGGCTTCCTCGACGGGGCCATCGAACCTCAGCGAGAGACCAAGCTCAGCATCTTTACCCCTTGGGATCCGGGGAGCTATGTCGTACTCGATGCGCCCGAAGCCCTTTGGTCCAACCTGGGCTTAACGTATCTGGCCCATACCCACATCGATACGATCTGGGACAAGCAGGGGACCAAGCTCGATCGATTGGAGTGGACACGCAAACCCGACGGAAGCTATTTCCTGCGAAGAGAGTTGCCCAACAAGATCACTTATGAGATTCTTGCGACACCCCATCGAGACCACTTAGCGATCCGCATGTCGCTGACCAATGGCACCCCCGAGACGCTATCGGATTTGCGGGTGCAAATGTGTGCGATGCTCAAAGGGTGCAGGGATTTCGATCAGCAGACCAATGACAACAAGATCTTTCGCCGATCGCTTGCCGCTTGCCGTAATACCAACGCGGATCGATGGGTGATCCTGGGCTTTGAACCCAACCACCGAACTTGGGGAAATGCTCCATGTCCATGTTTGCACTCCGATCCGATCTTCCCGAATCTTGAACCCGGTCAGACGCAGTACGTCCATGGACGGCTCTCGTTCTATCAAGGTACCGATATCGATGCGGAGCTTGCACGCATTGAGAAGCAATGGAACGTTCTCGAAGAGAAGGTGATTTACGGCCAAGTCGTCGACGAACAAACAGGTTCTCCGATCGCAGCTCGCATCTATGTACAGAGTGAATCGGGTCAATGGCATTTTGCCGAGGCAGCCGACTCTCAAGGGGAGGCCATTCGTTACGAAAAGCAAAACTGGATCAATCCCCGATCGAACGAATACCATACGAGCGTCTCTGCGCATCGATTCTCGCTGAGGCTTGCGCCTGGCAAATACACAGTGACTGTCGAACGGGGCAAGGAGTATTTTCCTTCGATACAGCAAATCACCGTCGGGGAACAGACATCGCAAATAGAGATCCGGTTGAAGCGTTGGGTCGACATGGCCAGCCAAGGCTGGTTTAGTGGCGACACGCATGTTCACCGAACGATCGAGCGGCTTAAGGTGCCGATGTTGGCCGAGGATCTCAACGTCGCATTGCCGATGGTGTATTGGACAACCCGAAGCGAACAATCGCCAGAGTTTGGGGATCGGACCGAGCCCGACGATGCGAGGCTTCCGAGCGAACTCATCGCAGTGGACCCTTTGCATGTGATTTGGCCTAAAAATACCGAATGGGAGATCTTCACCGTTCAGGGCAAGCCGCATACGCTCGGAGCCCTCTTTGCGCTCAACCATCAAACACCCTTTAAGGTCGGGATCCCACCGATCCAGGGAGTGATCGAACAAGTCGACCGAGAAGGCGCGCTGTTGGACCTAGACAAACACGATTGGCCATTTGCGATGGTGCTCCCCCCGTTGCTTGGGAATCGTTTGACCTATGAGTTGGCGAATAATCACATGTGGAGAACTGAGTTTGCGTTTAGCAAGTGGACCACACCGGCTCCGAATTGGATGCCGCTAGCCGATCCCCAAACTGGAGGGGAAAAGGATTGGATGGAGTTTGTCCATCGCACGTATTGGTGTTTGCTCAACTGCGGTTATCGCTTGCAACCTTCGGCGGGAACGGCCTCGGGAGTCCATCCAGTACCGGTTGGTTATGGAAGGGTTTATGTTCATTTACCGAGTGGTTTCAATTATCGCGACTGGATCGAGGGTTTGCGACAAGGCCGATCGTTTGTGACCACTGGACCGATGCTCCAAGTGCATCGGGAGGGAGATTCGGTGCACATTGAAGCCCGAGCCGACGGTCCGATCGAATCGCTTGAGTGGATCGAAAACGGCAAGGTGATCAAGTTACCGATCGATCAGCAGACCAAGCAGCCCAACGGATCGTATCTGCTCCGCACGGTACGAAGGGCCGAATTCGAGTCGACGACTTGGGTAGCAGTACGCGTATGGCAGGAGTCTGGCGGTCCAGGGCTATCGCAGGGTCGATGGAAATTTGCGCATTGTGCACCGTTGTGGTATGACGTAGCGGGCAAGCCCCTAGAGCCCAACGCGCAGGAGCGCAAGTTCATGCAAGAACGGATCGAAGTCGAATTGCAGCGCAGTCGCGAGTTGCTCATGCCTGAGAATCTACTCGAGTACGAGCAGGCGCTTAGGGCTTACAAATAAAACCCTTTCGACGGACCCTGTGCGGCTCACAACGCGTCCCCAGGGCGTCGCTTCGCTATGCCCTGGGCTCGGTTGGACGCTGCCCTTGGCCGAAATCGAGCACATGGCTTGCGTCATGACCTCGGTGGGAAAAGGGCTTTTTCGTTGGAGCCGCACATACCTCCTTTCGTAGGGTTCGTGAAGCGGTCCGGGTCACCACCCCAAACATCCCCAACGCATCGACCACAAGGATTATTGCAAACGTCGCCAACCAAAAGGACCGCGGAACGTACCATGCGCGCGGGGGTGCCGCACGAGGATCCCATGCTCGATGGTGGGTTGCGCGGTCGATGCGCTCGTTGGGGCGTAATGATGAGGGTGGATTGGCGGTTGACGGTGGCTTGGTAAATGATGGGCCGACCGCTCCACCACACCCTACGAAACCCGTCCCATACTCGCTTGACCAGTACTTTTCCTGCGTGACAAGGGTCAAAGCTCAAGGTTTTCCTTTCAGAGCCCTGGCAACGCGAAACCCGATAAAGATGTTCGTACTCGTAGGACCATCGTGATCGCGAAACGACGCCGAAGCGTCCCGTCCAAAGTCATAGAACGAGCCGCCCCGCAACACCCGGGGAACTGTCGCATCGCGAGCTAGGCTTTCTTGCCTGTGTTGCTGCTCTTGCTCTAGAAACGGGGATACTTTGGCTGGGTCCTCGTAGTTCGAGCGTTGCCTATCCTGACACCACTCCCATGTGTTCCCCTGCATGTCCATCAGTCCCTTGTTCTGGCCTTCCGGGCCACGATCCAGCGCCTTGCTCCCTGATGAAGCCCGTGCAGGATCGGGAATAACTGTGAACCCTTTTCTCCGTTCGATGGAGTCTTGTCGGTGGTCTCGGAGCAATTGATCCGGGATTTGATGAACATCCGGTCAGCCTTTTCTAAATGCTCGTTGCGCTCCCACCAGTACTCGAGTTCCCAAGAGGCAAACCCGTACTTGGCCGCATACTCCCACTCGGTCTCCCAAGGCAACTGACACGACTGGCCCTTCCACCGTAGCCACTGGCAGTACACCCACGCATCAAAAAAAGAAATTGCTACCGCAGGATGTTTCAGGGTCTCGGAATGCTGCGCGTAATTTGTCCAGATCTGTGTGTGCCGAGGATTGTACAAGCGGTACCAAGCGTTGCTGATGGTCTGCCTGCCAAGCTGAAACGAGTCGATCGATAGCTCCGGATTGCTGACAGAAGTGAAACCGTAGAAAATCTCCAGAAGCTCTCTGACAGCTACTTCAGAATCTTTTCGCTGGAAGATCGCTTTGAGTTTCTGCTTGCGTCTTTCCTTTTCCAGATTACCAGCACGTGTTTCAAAGAACTTATTTTCAGCAAAATACTCTTCAAGCTTCGCCTCGTCACGAAACTCGTTGAGCGTTTTTTGACCAATCTCCATTGCCCCAGGAATTTCCTGCCGCTCGGGTGTCGTACCCAGCTTGACCGTCCCACCGGGAATGAGCAGCAGATGCTCGGTGATTTCCTCCGCGACAGCATTCAACGCTGCCCCATGTTCACCAGCCAGAAAACTCCCTTCGAATTCGCCCCACCAGCGCTCGCGAATGGCGTTGGCTCGGGCTCTGACATTCGCAAAACCCTTCTGAGTATAAGCGTCGAGCGTCTCCCACGATCGGTAAATCATCTCGTTGGATCGCTTGGAATAGAACCCGTAGCCCTCGTCGCGTGGATCATTGTCCTCAGGTGACTGTTTCCTGATGTTGGGCTCATATAGCATCGCAATGGATTCTAGCCAAACCGAAGGTGTACGAGCCTTGCTGGGCATCTCGCACAGGAACTGCCAAAACGGATAATACTGATCGGAATCGTTACGGTCTGGCAAATAAATCCAGTCCCACAAGTACTGCGATTCCTCCTTGCTTGCGTAGTTCGCAAAATAAAGAGCAAGCAAAAACTCGTGCAAACTGCGATTAGCCCACACGATCCGTCGATTCGATTGGCCAAACGCCACCTCGTCAAATATCCCATAATTGAGAAATTGATTCAAATGCTGCACGGCTTTCCATACTTGTACAAAATTGGTTTTCAGTCCACCGTTAGCTCGCTGGCAAATCTTTTCCTTGAACTGGTCGTACTGCGGGACGCTTTCGAACTCGGGTATGTCGTACAAATAAGCCGGCACAGGATCCGCAGCTTTGCTGGGTTTGCCGCTGGTGAATGTTCGTGCAGAAGGACCCAAATGGATGTCGAAGGACTGGAAGGCTTGGCGAGCCAGTAACTCAAGAACCTCCGTCGCTTCCACTCCGTCATACTCTTTTGGACGAGTTGCCATGCCCCTTGCGATCATCGTAACGAGGGCTTGGTAGTAGACATCTGCCGCCGTTCGGATGTCTTGATAGTTGTCCACTTCTCGCAGGTACTCCAAAACGCGAGGGATGCACAGAAGTTCCCTGGCCGTCTCCGGGATCTTGGAATAGCGCGGCTCGCGTCTGGCCGGCGTCTGATCAGACGCAGCGGTCTCGATCCACCCCAGGTAGCGCATCTGCTGATCGACGGTAAACGGCTCGACTCGAACGAAGGTCCATGCTGGGTTAGAAAACGCTCGCTTCCATTGCATCAAAATGGCATTCGACCGCCCCGCGACGATCAGCCGGATGCGATTAATGTCGGGATCTGCTGAATTGAGAAACTCCGCGAGCAGTTCGCTTTTGTCGGAGATCTGATCGAGTCCGTCGGCTAGCAGGGTTAGTTTGCCTTCTTTGGCGCGTTGGGCAAGGAGCAACTCGAGGGCCGCGCGTTGAATTTCCAGCCTTGTGCCCTTGGCCTGGGTAATTCTCAACAACATTCGGTCGGCAACGAAGCGGATCAGCACATCGAAAAAAGAGGCGCGTGTTGGCTTGTTGGAATTATCCTTGAGAACCTGCTCCAGGTTGGTCAGATCGATCTTTACCGCTATCTGGCCATCCTGAGCGTTTCCAGTTGAGTTGAGCCGGTAAAGCAGCCACTCGATCCGATTTGTTTTGCCCATCCCCGCATCGGAGACGATGCATAAGCGGTTGAGGGAAATCGTGTCGGGGACGGGTTGCTTGGTTTGCACATTGCAATGGATTTGATCGCATCGAATTTCCCGGTCGAGGATCGAATTGCCATCGAGGATTTCGTGCCAAAACTTCTCGAGGTCTTCTTCATAGAGGGTTCGCTTCCTTAGATACTCCTGTTGTGGATCCAGACCGGTGGTATCCATCGCAAACTGCTGGGTTCGACGCATGGGACGCAGCAGTTGCGGATCGAGGCATGCACGTCTTTTGTCTGGGTCCTGGCTGGACAATAGACTCAGGACCTGGTCGTGGATGAAATCAGGGAGTGGCTTTCGTGAATCGTCGCTAATGGGCTTCATTCAACGCTCAGTGGTTAAGGGGAAATTTCGACTGTGGGGCCGACGGACCTTGTCCATTCGCTTGCTTACATCGGTCGGATACGACTAAGCATCATCGCCATCCTGCCAAAACCGCTTCGGATATTGATCGAAAAGCTCTGCATACAGAGTCGATCCGGTGTTAATCCCTTGGGAATAAATCGTTTCTGCGGTATTCGAATCAAATACCTTCACGACACTTTTGGCAATCCTCACAGGTTCCAATCCATTGCTTTCGGCAGAGACGTACTCTCCGGCAGGGTTCCGTGCGTAGGCCCAAGCGCCGAACCATTGGTCCTGGAGAGGACGAGTCCAATCCGAATCCCCAAACACAATCTTCTTCAACACATCTTCAAAAGAGATCGTTTGAAAATCCAAATCTTTCAGGTTGAGAATTTTTTTCTGTGCGTTCAACCAATCGATCAGTAGATCGCTTGAGGTAGCTCGCGTAGGAAGAGATTTTTCGCCACCAAGGACCCCGATCCCGAAAATGGCAATTTCTGGAAACTCACTAAGCACGAGCGGTCCTCCACTGTTTCCTTCCATTCCAGACCCTAGGAACTGCAATCCCTTGCCGCTCGACGGTGCAATGCTTTTCAGAGAGATTCCATCTGTTGGCGCCATTTCGCTACCACCGAAAAGACAGCATTCGTCCGATGGAAACTGCGACACCTTCCAAAGTACTCCACTCGCCAATGGTATCGGGCGGACCTGGGTCGAAACAAAATCTTTTGGTAACTGAAGCAATGCAACATCAAGGTCACGGCAGCTTTTGACTTTTGTTAGTTCCCTATACCCGTTTTGATCAGCAATCCAATTTCCGCCTCGTTGAGAAACGTGTTCACATGTCAGCATATACTTTTCGGATAACAAAAAACCCGTTCCTTCAAAGCTGTGGTGCTCCTCGCCATTTTTCGTCTCTCTACGAAAGAGCTTGAATACACGATTCTCTAAAGCCTTGAATTTCGGATCGGATTGCATTTTCTACCTTTCATCATCGCACTGTTGAATCTCCGACTAGGATCAAGTATAACCCGTGAGCGACCGGTAGTCCTGTGAGGATCTCTCCATGCTGACTACTCGATCCACTCCACAAACCTTCTCCCGAAGAGGCAAGTCTAATGGGTATCATCTACGCTGAGGCGATTCGCGATTACGATTTCAACCAATCGAACGAAATCGGCCGGGCTCCTGGACGTCATGGCACGACCATCACGGAAGTTTATCTTGATCCTGCAGTAAAAGGTGGCGTAGCGTACGGCAGGGAGGTACCCGGAACATTTGGAGCCATGGACTACCATATCACCTACCGTCAAACTGGGGTTTCGACCCCCCGTACCGAGGGTCGGATTCGAGTCGAGGCTCAGGTCGCCAAGGAATCAGGTAACCCTTTTGAAGCTGGTGACAAAGTGGTTTTTGCTCGCGAGGCGGCATCGAAGTGGGTTACCTATAAGCCATTAAAGAATCCGAACAAGCATGGGAAGGACCCGAGCGATCTGGATCCGATGAGTGATTTCGAACAGGTCTTAGCGGAGATCGAAAACTGGTCCTGTGACCCCTGGGAAACCGGTCAGTATCTCACAGCGGGGCTCAGTGTTCCTCCGAAGTTATACGATGACGATGTCCGCAATTACTCTCGCGGAGACTGGTACCTGAGTTGCTGCAAGGACTTTGATCAATGCTGGAAAGTCCTCTATGAATCGGATCCAGTTTGCGAACTCCTCGACCTAACGGAACGAGGTGTAATCAAGATCGGCCCTAAGGAACTCCCGGTCGATCATGTCAACCGAAAGCTCTGCGATGAAGCCAAGACCGAAGCGAATCCGCTGATATTTATATCGATCCGTCAGGCGCTCGCCGGGGTCGGACATAAACCGACGGAGACCAGTGCTGTAACTCCAGTGCCTGTGTTCACCTCGGTGGACTTCCTTTATCGAGACCACCTCTACAACCTAAATAGGAAACTCCGAGATAGGGAGACCGAGCCGTTGGAGGAATAATTCGTGACCTCGACAAACCGCAGTCCCTTTATCGCCGACCAATGCCTCTATGTGCTGAGCCCATCCAACGGACAGAGCGTATCTCTGAGGGAGTGCTTGCGACTTGCCAACCTCCCCGAGTTTGATGCGATCGAGAACTCGCCGTCCAAGAGCGATCGCGCGACGGGTGCCACCGAACTCTGGCAACGGATCGAGTCTGCTAGCCAAAGGACGCGGTTCCTAACCTCCTTGGAGATTCCAAGCCAAACATCGGACGTCCGAGCTGGTGGGCAGGATTCCATCCCCCGACAGATGAATGGAAGCCATTTTCATCGAAAATTGCTTTGCATCACCTCGTCTGCAGGCATCGGCAAAACGATGGCCGTCGAACAGACAATACATCTTCACTCACGCCTTCCTGACCATTGGGTGATCCACTACCAATTTGACAAGTTACCCATCGATCCGGACGGATTCTGGGGTTTAGTTCCCATGGACGGATCGAGCGATTCTATCTACGAACGCATAGCAAAGCACTTGGATCAAACCCGCAAACCGAGCGATTCACCCGTCCGGAAAGCGGCCGCAAATTTGCTTGTCAAATCCAAAATGGATGCCGGTCAAGTAACAATCATCGTCGATGGGCTCGATGAGCATGACCCTGCAACGGGAGTATCCCGCGCGCGTGCCCTGAGAAAATTTCTGACCCAGAACCCTCGATTGCACTGCGTTGTCGCCGGTCGTCCCTATGCCATCGCCGAAACCTATTGGGAAGCATTGTTCGCGACGAGCGAAGATCGTCGCGATGACAAGTCCCTATGGCTTTTCGGTTGCGTCGGTATGTTCACCCAAGACCAGATCCGACGTTCGCTTGGACCCAAACGCGCCGAACGAATCTTGTCGTTGGCCGGTGAGCTCAATCTCACACCCCGTACCATCGAAGTCCTCAGAAGCCTCCCCGACGAGAGTTTCGCACGCATCAACAATTTTTGCGATGTGTATTGGGAGTCCCTACCAAGAACCTTCGAGAAGGATGTGCTTAAGAAAAACAAAGGTGGCGTCACTCCGAACGTAGGGGGTATCCAAATCGATACTTTCATCGAATACGCCTGCGCCTTGGCCATCACGATGTATCTTGAGAAGAAACGTGAGGTGCAATACAGTGACATCGCCGACGATCTTTTGACGCGTCTGAGAACGATCCCGAAATGGCAGGGGGATTCGGCGGAGTCGCTCGACAAACGTCGCGAATCGATCGAGGCGCTGAACGCCGGTGCGATCGAGTTCCGCTTATTCAACCGAATTGACACCATGGTTTCATGGCGTGACAACACCCTTCGAGATTTCTTTGCGGCCCTTTGGATGGTTCGCTACAGTAACGAGGCCGAACTCAAGCAATTGATCGAAACCATTCCAGAGCGGCCAAGGACGCCTGACGATAATGAAGTTTGGGAGTTCATCGCAAGTATGCCGGTTGGAGCCATGGTGGCCGGCCCCAAGAGTGAACGCTGCATGCGATGGCTGCACCTTGCCAAAGCGGTCTTCAAGCAACCAGAGAAGCATCCTCGTCCCACTCAATTGATGTGGTACGCGTGGCCAAGGTTGGCAGAACTCACGGCGAAGAATCCCGAAATCAATGTTCCTGCCGAAGTACCAAGAAGTGCCCAATCGATTCGAGAGCGGTTTTTATCGGAGTTTGAGGCACTAGGTAAAACGCAAGAGTCGGCACTGATCATTGACGAAGACCTGATCTTCATTCCGATCGAACCGCTTGATAATGGATCATGGAATGTCGCGGTCGGCCATCCGGACGAAAACGACAATCAACCGAGAAGGATAGAACTCCACGGGCCATACTCCGCATCCAAGTTTCCGATCACCCGACGGCTTTATAATCTGTTCGATTGCAATCATGATGTCCATTACCGAGACGATTTTGAGAAATACTGCTCGGAACAGCGATGCCCTGTTATCCGAGTGAACTGGTACGACGCACAGATGTTTTCAATATGGAGTGAGAGTCGCTTGCTTACCGAATGGGAATGGGAGTATACCTGCAGAGCGAATCGAAGTGCACAGGATCATCAGAAGAAAGAGCCAGAGCATTGGCGGGTAGATCCGATCGATGCTCAAGCACGAGAAAAGGTTGCATGGTTCGACGTAAACAGCCAAAACCACACATGGCCGGTCGATGCGAAAACAGATCTGTCGCATGAGAATTCCTTTGGTCTCGTGGACATGCTGGGGAACGTCTGGGAGTGGACCGAAGGCGTCTACAAGGTGGGCGGAGTTTCCCGGGTGTTGCGTGGCGGCTCGTTCGATGGCAATGGTTTGCTCGCTTCGGCGTCGTATCGCGATCACAGTGATCCTACGGGTACGTACGTCAGTATCGGGTTTCGCGTTGCCAGAGCTCCGGAAGGAAAATCTTGAGCTTTTACCCTTGTCTGCCTGGGGGCGCGATTTTTCTAGCATCCTGGCAAAGTGGTAGTCTTCATCGCTTGAAACGCACGGCCTCGGAGGGCCATGCTACGCAGCTAGGTTAACATCTACCCGTAGCATGGGCCTCCGAGCCCGTGCGCCGCTTCGCTAGGATTCACGCACCGCCTCGGAGGGCCGTGTTACGAAGTTAGGTGAGCATCCACACGTAGCATGGGCCTCTGAGCCCGTGCGCTGCTTCGCTAAGAATCACGCACGGCCTCGGAGGGCCATGCTACGAAGAGGGCGGTGCTACGAAGAGGGCCGTCCTAGTGTGGTATAATGCGTCTCTTCAACCTCTTCGATCGATGTTAATCTCTTGTCCCCTCGCTAAGCCGCTACCTAATCCGTATGTCGCAGCCCAGTAGAAAACTCTTCGTTCCTGATCAAGCGATCTATTGGCTCGATGCCAGTCGAAGCAAATCGACCACCAATACCAACCAGCTATCTGAGCCGACCGACAAACACCACTGGCTGGCAACTCACAATCTCCCAGAGTTTGTGGAGTCCTCCTCAAAGGAGCAACAACAATCGCCTTGGATTCGCATCGAAGGGACGGCGGCTCGAAACAAGTTTTTGAAGGATCTTGGTCCAGACTCCCAAAGACCTAAGCGACGACTCCTTTGTTTCACGGCCTCGGCTGGCGTCGGCAAATCGATCGCACTAGAGCAGATCGCTTATCTGCGAAGCCTCGAGCCAGAGCACATTGTCATTCGCTACCACTTCAGCGAACTGCCCTCCAATCCCCTGCATTTCAGGCTTGCTGGTGGTTCGCAACGCAGTGTCATCCCGGCGGGAAAAACCAAAACTCTGGTAACTGCCTTGCTGAAAACCATCTTTCCTGCTGAGGAACAAGATCCAAATTGGCGAAGCCTAACCGACGCCTACGAGCAAGCGGTTCTACAATGGATCGAACTTAAGATCGCTCAGGGGCATGTGACGCTTATCGTCGATGGACTCGACGAGCTCAATGCGGATCTCAAGTCAGAAACAGGCGCACCTGGATCCGCTCGCGCACGAGCTCTTTCCTCGTTGCTCTACGATGGAATCTACAAAAACCTGCACTGTGTGGTTGCTGGTCGGCCATATGCGATCCATAGTGACTACTGGAACGACTTATTTAAATCGAAAGGGCTCCATCGCCATTCCAACGGCGGTTCGGATTGGGAGTTTTGCCTCGCCTCGCTGTTCACGGAAAAGCAATCGCAGCAGTACCTAGGTTCGAGATACAACAAGCTAGATTCGCTTCGGGCCCAGACCCCACTTACCCCCCGTCACTTGGAGGTGATTCGAACGTTACCATTTGACCGATTTGAAAACTTGCACTCGCTTGCCTATGTCTACTGGGAGATGCTTCAAGCGAGTTTGGAGAAGGATCTGACCAGAAAAGGGAATGTCGGTCCATTCGAGCGCTTGAATGTTCCGGTAGACGAGAAGCAATACATCAGTTATCTCGCCGCGTTGGCTTCGCTGACGATGGAAAACTCCGCGGATCTGTTGTCTCTGCGTTTAGCCACTGTCAAATCAAAATTGAATAGCCGAGTTTTGCAAACCCCTGCATGGCAACTGGCTAAAGATTCGGCGGAAGCAAAAATCAAACTCATCGCCGGACTGAACTCCTCCTCGATCGAATTCAATTACCTGCGACAAAGCAACGAGGAGGTGGTATGGAAAGACCGCACCGTGATGGATTTCTTCGCTGCGTTGTGGATGGTCCGGTACTCGACAGCGGCTCAGAGGAAGACGATCTGCGAGCAAGTCCCCCGACGCGGGGAAAAACCACTTCATGAGAACCGACGCGATCTTTGGACGTTCATTGCAGGAATGCCTTCCGAAGCGCTGGAGCAGTTCGATGAGGACTTACACTACGATGCCAGATGGAATCAGCTTGTGCAGCGATTGTTCCAACCATTTTCAGACGCTAAGCGTCCGACGCAGCTTATGTATATCGCTTGGCAGGAACTTCAAAGGGGTGTCGAGGACAAGATTCGCGAGGTTTCGGTGACCGAGGTGATGAACTCGTATACCCAACAGTATGTGAATCTAAGGAGTCGAGGAGACGAGGCATCGAAGATCATTGAAGAGGATCTTGAGGGACAGTACGAGAATATCCCTGAGCCTGCGCATGGATGGAGCAGGGTTGCAGTCGGACACAAGGACTACCCTGACAATCCTCCGCACACCGTTGCGCTCAAGGGTCCCTATGAGGTATCTGCCT